>JAOPWT010000413.1 GCA_025965555.1 Mycobacterium sp. | reverse complement strand
AACAGCGGCCCCAGTTCCTTCGCGTAGTCCAGGAGGCGTCGGGCGTCTGTCTTGGAGATGTGCTGTCGTTCCATCAGGACATGCTGCCAGGACTTGCCTCCAAACTCCACGGTGGAGGCTTCGCGCTGCAGCCGGACCAGTATGCGATGTGACTCGGCGCTCATTTGGCGGGTGAGCGTTTCCCACTGGTCGAGCAGGCAGACGAGGTCGGGGTGGGTCAGGTGATCGATGCCGGCGGCGCGGAACTGCCGATAGCCGGCCACCATCATGGCCAACCCTGCGGCCGCGGACCCTTCCTCCATGCCTCGAACATACATTCGACCACCGACATAAACTAAGCAGTGTGACACCTGAAACCAGAGTGGCGCAAGAGATTTGGCGTAATCACGCCGACTGCTGCAACGAATCCAGACCGATGGACGACTCGCTCGCCAGCTCGGCTAGCGGCACTCAGCTGTCGAGCGATCGGACCTCGTCCCGGACCGACCACCTGGAATACACCTCGGCAAGGAACTGCTCCACCGCCACTGCGGCGTGTGCCGCGCGGGCCGAGCCGAAGACGTCGAAGGCGTGCTGCGCCAAGGGCAGTTCGGCGTACCCGACGGGTGCCGCGCTGACCGCACCCAGCCGTTCCACGAAGCTACGCGCCTGCACCACGGGGATGAACGAGTCGTTGCGACCGTGCAGGACGAAGAAGGGTGGAGCATCGGGGCCGACGTGGGTGATCGGCGACGCTGCGGCGTAGGCCTCGGGTGCATCGCGGCGTGGCCGCTTGACGACGAGCCGCTCGAGGAACGGCACCATGATCGGGTGCAGCGCGCCGTCGGTGCGGGTGAAGTCGTAGACGCCGTAGAACGGGACCGCGGCCTGCACGGAGGTGTCGGCGTCCTCGAATCCGGGCTGCCACTCCGGGTCTTTGGCCGTCAATGCGGCCAGTGCCGACAGATGACCGCCTGCCGAACCACCGGTAATGGCAATGAAGTGCGGATCTCCCCCGTACTCGGCGATGTGGGCCTTGACCCAGGCGATCGCTCGCTTGACGTCCACGATGTGGTCGGGCCAGGTGTGACGGGGGCTGAGCCGATAGTTGATCGCCACGCAGATCCAGCCAAGCTCGGCGAGGTGACTCATGAGCGGATGTGCTTGCCCGCGTTTGTTTCCCGAGCTCCACGCACCACCGGGAACCTGAATCAGCACGGGCGCCCGGCCGCTGCGATCGAGGTCGGGGCGAGACCAGAGGTCGAGGTGGTTCGCCTTGCCGCTCGGTCCGTAGCGGATGTCGGCGTCGTGTACGTAGTCCCGGTACACGCGCATCATGCGCACCGGGCCCGGTTTCTTGGCCAAGCCATCGCCCGAGGTCGGCCGCTGCCACAGGCCTGTGGAGTCGGTGCGTCGCTGCGGCCCCAGCGCGCGGTCCAGGGCGGCGTCGAGCGGAACGCCGGCATGCCGACCGACCCGGTTGATCCCCAGCAACCCCAGACATGAAGCGGCCCAGACCAGTCCAGTGAGCAGCCGGGTACTCCGCGGTGCGGCGCGGGCCAGCAGCGCCACGATGACGGTTTGGGTTGCGAGGTTCTGCAACGGCAGCTCCGTGGTGGCTACACCGGTGGTGAACGCGAGCACCGAGGAGTATCCGCGGTGTGAGAGCGGCCGGTAGCCGTTCACCGTCGCCGCCGCCGCGACCGAGGCCGCCGCGGGCGCCGCCCAGTGACGCCTGGCGCGGACGAGGTTCTTGATGCCGCGCACCGGCCGACTGTTCAGCAAGGTGCTATTGGGGCCGCTTGACATAGGAACATTCAACTGTCTTCTCCCACGGGTTGCGGCCTTTCCCGCGTTCCCCGTCCGTCGTCGCGGCCACGGGGTCGTATCGGTGGCCTCATTCATCTAACATTGGTGTCACTTTCTAGGAGGTAAGACGTGACGTCAGAGCGGTTGGTGGTCTGCGCAAGCCACAGTCCGGGCAAGGAACGCGATGTCGAGCACGCATTCGGCCACCGATTCCGCTCGGGATTGATGGCGGCCGCCGACCTCGTCCAGCGATTCGACCCCGACGTGGTGATCGTGTTCGGCGGAGACCACCGGCGAGCTTTCCGCCACGTGGTGCCCGCGTTCGGAATCGCACTGTCCGGATCGATCTTGGCCGAGGGCGGCCATGCCGCCGGTCCGCTCGACGTCCCGTCCGCGTTGTCCCGAGCACTGTGCGAGCATCTACTGGCAGCCGGGTTCGATGTCGCTGCATGCCGCGACATCGAGTTGGATCACGCGTTCGCGCAACCGATTCGGGACCTCGTCGGCGAGCTGGCGGCCAAGCCGGTCATCCCCGTGCCCGTCAACTGTGCGACCGCTCCCCTGCCCACCGGGCGCCGGGTGGCGGACTTCGGCGCCGAGGTGGGCCGTTTCCTCGACGGCATCGACGAGCGGGTCCTGGTGATCGGCACCGGCGGGTTGTCGCATTCGCCACCGAGCCTGGAGGTCGACACCTGGGATCTCAGCGACGAGGAGCGGGCGCGGATCATCTCCGAGGGCATGGCGGACGCCCGTCACAAGATCCGGCCCGATTGGGACACCGAGGTACTCGAGGCGATGTCCAGCTGGGATCTGGACGCCCTGATCGAACTCGTCGACTCCGCGCACGCTCGCGCGGGCGCTGGCGCCAACGAGGTCAGGACCTGGCTCGCGGCGGGTGCCGCGGGGGGCGGCCGGCGAGTGGAAACGCTGGTCTACGAGCCGGTGCCGGAATGGATCACGGGGATGGCGGTCGCCACGTCGTCGTGACCGAACCTGCCCGCGCAGGCCGCAGCGGTGGGGCCGGGGTCCGCGAGAACAGCGGTGCCGGTGACGGTTGGCGGACGCCGTCGACGTCGACGAAGACGTTGCGCGCGTGCAGATGCGGGTCGTCGATGGCCTCGGCCGCGGTCAGCACCGGGGTCACACATGCGTCAGTGCCCGAGAACACCCGCGACCAATGATCGCGGGGGTGTCGGTGGAACGCGGCGGCCAGCGCATCGCGCATGGCGGGCCAGCCGGCGCGGTCGCGCTGGGGACCCAGGGTGGCCGGGTCGATGTCCAGCAGCCGCAGCATCTCGGCGAAGAACTCCGGCTCTAGCGCGCCCACGGCGACGTAGCCGCCGTCAGCGCACTCGTACGTGCAGTAGAACGGAGCAGAGCCGTCGAAGAGATTGGCGCCCCGCTCGCTTGACCATCGGCCATCGGCCCGCATCGCCCACACCACGTGGCCGAGCACCGAGGCGCCGTTGACTATGGCGGCATCGATCACCTGGCCCTGCCCGGACGTCTGGCGTTCGACGAGAGCGGCGAGCACCCCGAGAACCGCGAAGACCGAACCGCCGCCGTAGTCGCCGATCAGGTTGAGCGGCGGTGCCGGCGGGCGGTCCGCGGGGCCCATCGCATGCAACAGCCCGGTCAGGCCGACGTAGTTGATGTCGTGGCCCGCCTCATTCGCGCGTGGACCGTTCTGTCCCCACCCGGTGATGCGCGTGTAGATCAATTCCGGGTTGCGGCAGAGGCATTCGGCTGGCCCAAGACCGAGCCGTTCTGTGACGCCGGGCCGAAATCCCTCGATGAGGACGTCGGCTCGGTCGATCAACGCGCGCACGCCGTCGACGTCGTCGGCATCCTTGAGGTTGGCGGCGACGAGTAGGCGCCCCCGCAACTGCGCACCGTCGCGGCCCTGTCCCGGCCGCTGCACCCGCACCACCTCGGCACCGAGATCCGCGAGCAGCATGGCGGCATGGGGTCCGGGACCCAGGCCAGCGAGTTCGACGACCCGGACGCCTGCCAGCGGGCCCGCCGAGACGGGTGAGGAGGCATCATCCACTTACTCAGCGTAACGCGCATCTGACGGAATGTGCATGTTTGATCAGGACCAGCAGCCGTGATTCGGCGTGGTGATAGCGTAAATCTGACATTCTCGTCACGCTAGGGAGGAGTTCGATGACGACCGACGCGCCGTTGGCGGGGATCACCGTCGTGAGCCTCGAGCAGGCGGTCGCCGCACCGTATGCGACCCGTCAACTCGCCGATCTCGGCGCACGGGTGGTCAAGATCGAGCGTCCGCAGGGCGGGGACTTCGCCCGCGGCTATGACCGTGCGGTGCACGGCGAGTCGAGCTACTTCGTCTGGCTCAATCGCGGCAAGGAGTCGTTGACACTCGACCTCAAGGAACCAGAGGGCCGACGCGTCGTGCACGAGCTGCTCGACGATGCCGACGTGCTGGTGCAGAACCTCGGACCCGGTGCCGCAGCCCGGATGGGTCTGGACGCCGATACCGTGGCATGCAAACATCCAAGCGTCATCACCGCCACCATCAGCGGGTACGGCCAGGACGGCCCGTGGCGCAACCGCAAGGCGTACGACCTGTTGGTGCAGGCCGAGGCGGGGTTGTTGTCGGTGTCCGGCTCACCTGCCGAGGTTGCCCGCACCGGTGTCTCGATAGCCGACATCGCCGCAGGAATGTTCACGTACTCCGGCGTTCTCACCGCCTTGTACGTCCGGGCCACCACCGGCGTGACACGGCCGGTATCGGTGTCGTTGTTCGACGCGCTGGTGGAGTGGATGTCCCAACCGCTCTACTACGGGCACTACGGCGCGGCGCCCCCCGCCCGCACGGGCGCCAGGCATCCGACGATCGCGCCGTACGGCCCGTTCACCGCAGGTGATGGTGTGACGGTTTTGCTCGCCGTGCAGAACCCACCCGAATGGCAGCGGCTCTGCGACATCGTCTTGGAGCGGCCCGATCTCGTCACCGACGCCCGGTTCGCGACCAATCCCGACCGTGTCGCGCACCGCGAGGAGTTGGAGTCGGTCATCACCGCCGCGGCGGCCCGACTGAGCGGAGACGATCTCGAGCAACTCCTGGATCGCGCAGGCGTGGCCTACGCGCGCATGAACGACGTCGAGCAGCTGTGGCACCATCCGGTGCTCTCCGGCCGCGAGCGCTGGCACCAGGTGCGGACACCAGGCGGTCCCGCGGGCGCGCTGCCGCCCCCGGCCTCCCTGGCCGGCGTCCACCCTGAGATGGGCGACGTCCCCGCCCTCGGTGCGCACAGCCTGAAGATCTTGACCGAGCTGGGGTACTCGACGTCACAGATCGATGATCTGGTGGCTGCAGGCGTCGTCACGACGCCGTAGCGCAGAGCTACGCCGTGCGGCCGAAGAATCCGCGCGTGATGAGGGTCATCAGCAATTCGATGACCTCGTCGCCTGCGAGGGGTTCTGGCATGTCCAGTGCGGCCTGTGGCACCCGGGTGACGAGGGCGCGCAGGATCAACGCCGACACGACGGGATCGAACGGGTAGGGACCGGGCTGATGAATCAGCATTCGTGCCGTCCCGACGTCCATCATCACCTGGCCGTGCTCGCCGATGCCGACGATCCTGGGGTCGTCGGTGGTGCCCTCGGCCCACGCGTCGATGCAGCCCGAGTACCGGTCGTAGAACTCGACGTAGGTGGCCAGCCAGTGCCGAAGTACGGCCTCGTCGGCGACGGGGTCGACGGCCGCGATCCGGTCTGCGAAGGCCATTCCTGCCTCGTAGATATCGGCGGCGATGGCGGCGAGCAGATCCTGCTTGTCGCTGAAGTACTTGTAGAAGGTTCCCCGCGCGACGTCGGCGGCCTCGACGATGTCGTCCACGCTGGTGCTTCGGTATCCGTGAGCCCGGAATTGGGCCGCCCCGGCGTGCGCCAGCGCGGTCACCGTGGCCACGGCCCGCTTGCTGAGGGCCTCGGCACGCTCGGTGGTGGACAGCCCCGCGGTTGCCGGGGCCGCTGGCACCTCGACTGCGTCCACGTCCGCGGCCGGGTCAGCGCTGGAGTTCAGCCGCAACGACGCCAGCACCGCAGGCGGCGTGTCTGGGAACAAGGCCAGCTGAAGGAACACCGACAGGGTGTCGACCGCGTCCTTGGCGCTGCGACCGTAGGCCCGATCGGTGTGCACGAAGAGGTTGATGCGGTGCACGAGGGCGGTCATCGCCATGGCCGCCACCTCGGGGTCGATGCCCCGCAGGCCGGACGCGGCGAGCCGCTCGGCGACGCGGTGGTTGTAGCTGCGCACGAAGCGGTTGATCTCCGGACGCACCTTGGTGTCCGAGGACGCGATGGCCGTCCACTGCACGAACATCGTCGAGTACTTCTCGAAGACCCAGCTCCACTCGCCCAGCCACCAGTTCAGGTTGTCGAGCCCGACCTCGTCGGGCCCGAGTGGACCGATGCGACGAGCGACCCGGAACAGTGCGCTGCCACACTCGTTGAGCAGTTCGAGGAATATCTCGTCCTTGCCCTTGAAGTACTGGTAGAGCGTGGCCCGCGAGACGCCTGCGGCCTTGGCGATCGCGTCGACCGACGTGTCGAAATAGCCGAGCCGCCCGAACAGCTCCAGTGAGACCTCGGTGATCCGGCCCCTGGTATTGGCGCCGCGGGCACCGATGGCAGGGCTGGAGGGGCCGTAACTGGCCCGGCGGACGATCGAGGCTTCGGACATCGTTCTGTAAGCCTATGACCCATCCGGGCTGGCCGCGTGGCGCCCGGCTGGGTTTCGCGGGATGAGGAACTCCGCGTTACCGGTGACGGCGATGCCGCCGGTCTGGCGGGTGGCGGTCAGTGCCACGGTCAGCCGGTCGCCGTCGGGCTCCTCGGCGACGGCGGTGACGACGCCGGAGCAGGTCAGCACGTCACCGGGCCACACCTGTTCGCGGAAGCGGACGCCGAAGCGGCGGACGCCGCTCGAGCCGAGCCAGTCGGTGGCGTACCCGGCCAGAAGAGCTGCGGAGAACATGCCCTGACCGAACACCGACGGGTAGCCCGCCGACTGCGCGAGCTCGTCGTCGTAGTGCATCGGGTTGAGGTCGCCTGACGCACCCGCGTAGCGAACGAACATCTGTCGGGTCAGCGGCCCGAAGTCGCGCGGTGGGGCCTGCGTGCCCACGCCGAGTTCGGTGGTCGCGGTCATTTCGGTGCCGTCTCGATGAACGTGGCCTTGGCCTCTGCCACCAATTCCCCACCCGCGTCCCGGTATTCGGTGACCACGGTCGCGAAGCGCATCTCGCCACCCCGCTTGCCGGGTTTGGAGAACCGGTCGACGATCCTCTCCCGCGCGGTGAGCACGTCACCTGCCGCGGGCAGCCTGCCGTGAAAGACGTACTCCTGCTCGCCGTGCAGCAGGCGCTTGCGATCGAAGCCGACGGCGACCCGTACGCCGGGGGGCGCCCAGCGGGCGGCGCTGGTGAGAAACGTCGGAGGGATGATGGCGTCCGGCCCTCGGTAGGCGGAATCGGCACAGAGCATGGCGTCGGCGAACTCGGCGATCTTGCCGCGCTCGACGACCACCTCCCACGGCTGTCCCGCGCTTGGGTCGGCGTCGCTCTCAGGCGATGCAGTCATGTGACCAATAGTGTCAGAAAAAGTGCAGGACC
>JAOPWT010000409.1 GCA_025965555.1 Mycobacterium sp. | reverse complement strand
TGTCGTACAGCGTCATGTCCGCCGATACCGCCCGCGCCAGGATCTGGCTGGACGTGTCGTAGCGCAACGTCTCCTCGACCCACGGCTTGACCAGCGAGTGGTCGTCGAAGACCGGGGCCAGCTGGTCCGGGTTCTTGAAGCCCCAGAACGCCGCGTTCGCAAGCAGTTTCGTGGTGGTCTCGTTTCCCGCGACGACCATCAGGAACAGGAACGCCATGATCTCTTCATCGGTGAGCCGGTCACCGTCGATCTCGGCCTCCACCAGAGCCGAGGTCAAATCGTCGGAGAGCTTCCCACGGCGCTGCGTCACCATGTCGGCGTAGTAGACCAGGAGTTCGGCCGAGGCCTGCATCGCCTCCGCGGGCACGTCGGACACCCCATCCTCGCGATGCATCACACCATCGGCGAGGGCACGGATTCGGACCCTGTCCTCGTCGGGCACGCCCATGAGTTCGGAGATGACGTCCATCGGTAGCTTGCCTGCGAAGTCGTCGACGTAGTCGAACGTGTCCGATTGAAGTGCGGCGTCGAGATGTTGCACGGCGATCTCGGTGACCCGCGCCTCGAGTTCGCGAATTCGCCTCGGCGTGAACCCCTTCGAGACCAACGTGCGGAGGCGGAGATGGCCCGGATCGTCGAGCGCGAGGAACGACATGACCTTGTGCGCGTGTTCGTTGCGCGAGATCGGGTCGAGGGAGACGCCGTGCTTGTTGGACAGCGACGTGCTGTTGCGGAAGCCCTGCACGACGTCAGCGTGCCGCGACACCGCCCAGAACTTCAGCTCCTCGTTGTGGTAGAGCGGTGCCTCGTCGCGCAGTCGGCGGTAGTACGGGTATGGATCTTCGTGGAAGTCGTAGTCGTACGGGTCGAGCAGCACCGCGGACGTGTCGACTGTCATGCGTCTTCTCCCAAGATGAGGCCGACGGCATAGGTCAGGCGATCGGCGATCTGGTGGTAGGTGAAGTAACCGCTGCCTGCCTGCACCAGGGCGCCGAAGAACGTCATCTCCAGTGCCGACAACAGGCGCTGGTCGGGATCGGGGCCGTACGCCGACGTGATGCGACGGTGAATCTCGGCACCGATGCGTTCGCGCACACGGCCCACGGCGTCGTCGTTGCCGCCGCCCAGCAGTGCCGTAGTGCATGCGGCGGCGACCTCTGGTTCGTCGGCGACTGCCAGTGCCATCGAGCGCAGCGTCCGGTCGATGCGCGTCAACCTGCTGTCGTTGACGTCGGTGTAGTAGGGCACCTGGCGCACCAGATCGAGATAGATCTCGGCGATCAGGTGATTCTTGGACGAGAAGTAGGTGTAGGCCGTCGCCGGCGCGACCTTCGCCCGCGCGGCGACCGCGCGCACCGTCAGGTCCGCGTATGACGATTCACGCAGCATCTCCATGCCTGCGGTGAGTACCTTGCGAAAGGTCTCTTCCTGACGTCGGTTGCGCGGGGTCTCGGCAGAGTCCGATCCGGTAGACCCGGTCGACACTGTCACTGCGACCACTGCATCACTGGACACATGTCCAAGTTATCCGACGATGCCGGTGCTCGGCAAGCGCGGTGGGGATATTTACGCTAAGTAGCAGTTGAATGCGGTTTTGACACAGGGATGGGCTGGACGCCCTTGCCACGCCCTCGCGTCTGCGGTTAAGGTTCGAATCAATGCGGTCGGACAGTTGTCCAGAAATCATTGTCCAGAAATCCACGGGTAAAAATCGGCGAACGGGAGTTCGGATGGCGCTACTGGGCGATCGCGAGAGTCGTCTGCTGGTCGACGGCAAGCTCGTCGCAGGCAACGGAGGCATGTTCCCGACGATCAACCCGGCAACCGAAGAGGTGCTGGGTGTCGCCGCCGACGCCACGGCCGAGGACATGAACGCGGCGATCGGCGCCGCGCGAACGGCGTTCGACCACGGCGGCTGGGCGACGGACGTCGAACTTCGGGTGCGTTGCATCCGTCAGCTGCAGCAGGCGATGCGCGATCACGCCGAAGAACTGCGGGAACTGACGATCGCCGAGGTGGGGGCGCCGCGGATGTTGACCTCAGGCGCGCAGCTCGAGGGCCCGGTCGAAGATCTGAGCTTCTGCGCCGACACCGCGGAGTCCTTTCAGTGGACCACCGACCTCGGCATCGCGTCGCCGATGGGCATGAAGTCCCACCGGACGATAGCCAGGGAGGCGATCGGGGTGGTGGGTGCCATCACGCCATGGAACTTTCCGCACCAGATCAATCTCGCGAAGATCGGCCCAGCATTGGCGGCGGGAAACACGTTGGTGCTCAAGCCCGCTCCCGACACGCCGTGGGCTGCTGCGGTGCTCGGCGAGTTGATCACCGAGCACACGGACTTCCCGGCGGGTGTCATCAACATCGTCACCTCGAGCGACCACGGCGTCGGTGCGCTCTTGTCGAAGGACCCGCGCGTCGACATGGTGTCGTTCACCGGGTCCACCAACACGGGCCGGGCGGTGATGTCCGACGGCGCCGCGACGCTCAAGAAGGTGTTCCTCGAACTCGGTGGCAAGTCGGCGTTCCTGGTGCTGGACGACGCGGATCTCGCTGGGGCATGTGCGATGTCGGCGTTCACCGCGTCGATGCACGCCGGACAGGGCTGCGCGATCACGACGCGTCTCGTCGTGCCGAGAGCCCGCTACGACGAGGCGGTGGAGGCGGCGGCCGGAACCATGGCCGGCCTGAAGCCGGGTGACCCGAACGACGCCGGGACCATCTGCGGACCCGTCATCTCGGCGCGCCAGCGCGACCGCATTCAGGACTTTCTGGACTCGGCGATCGCCGAGGGCGGCAGGTTTGCGTGCGGCGGTGGAAGTCCCGCCGATCGCGACGCTGGCTTCTTCATCGAGCCGACCGTCATTGCGGGCCTCGACAACAGTGCCAAGGTGGCGCGCGAAGAGATCTTCGGTCCGGTGCTGACCGTGATCGCCCACGACGGTGACGATGACGCGGTGCGCATCGCGAACGACTCGCCATACGGCTTGTCGGGCACGGTGTTCTCCGCTGACGACGAGCGTGCGGCCGCAATCGCAGCGCGGCTGCGCGTCGGCACGGTCAACGTCAACGGCGGTGTGTGGTATTCGGCCGACATGCCGTTCGGTGGCTACAAGCAGTCCGGCATCGGCAGGGAGATGGGCCTCGCAGGGTTCGAGGAATATCTCGAAACCAAGGCGATCGCAACGTTGGCGAAGTAAGAAAGCCATGGAAGGGGCACTAATGGGTTGGTATGGAGACCAGTTCAAGGACAAGGTGGCCATCGTCACCGGTTCCGGCGGCGGCATCGGCCAGGCCTACGCGGAAGCGCTCGCGCGCGAGGGTGCCGCAGTGGTGGTGGCCGACATCAACACCGAGGGTGCTCAGAAGGTCGCCGACGGTATCAAGGGCGAGGGCGGCACGGCGCTCGCGGTTTGCGTCGACGTCAGCGATCCGGAATCCGCCAAGGAGATGGCCGCACAGACATTGGCCGAGTTCGGCGGCATCGACTACCTGGTCAACAACGCCGCAATCTTCGGTGGGATGAAACTCGACTTCCTGATCACCGTCGATTGGGATTACTACAAGAAGTTCATGAGCGTGAACATGGACGGTGCGCTGGTATGCACCCGCGCGGTGTACCGCAAGATGTCCAAGCGGGGCGGGGGAGCGATCGTCAACCAGTCATCCACCGCGGCCTGGATGTATTCGAACTTCTACGGCCTGGCCAAGGTCGGCG
>JAOPWT010000403.1 GCA_025965555.1 Mycobacterium sp. | reverse complement strand
GCTGACGTCCTGGACGTTCTTGGCGCCGTAGCCATAGGTCTGGTCGCTGAGGATCTGCTGCACACCGGACTGCGCGGCGGTGATGTCGAGGTTGGTGGTCATGAACCAGCCGGGTTTCCAAAAGCCGAGGATGCCCACGACGATCAGGATGACGGCAACCAGTGCGCCGACCACGCCGAGGATGAGGCCCTTCGACTTCTTGGAGCCCGTGTCGGTGGACGAGTACGGCGTGAACTGCTGGTTCGGGTCGTACTGGCCGGGCTGCTGACCGTACTGCTGATTCGGGTCGTACTGGCCGTACTGCGGCGGCTGTTGGCCGTACTGCGGCTGTTGACCGTACTGCGGTTGCTGTGGGTAGGACGACGGGCTGTACGCGGTGGGCTGTTGGCCGTACTGGTCGGGCTGCTGGTACTGCGGCTGACCGTGGGACGGCTGCTGGTACTGCTGGCCGCCGTAGGCAGGAGGCTGCTGACCGTAGACGGGAGGCTGCTGCCCCCACGGGGATTGTTCGGGCTGGGGCTGTTCGGAAGCCTGAGGCTGCCAAGCGGGGTCGGCCGGCTGCTGACCCGCCCACGGCTGGGTGGGGTCGGATCCCTGCGGTCCGCTCATCGTCACTCCTTGTTTGCTTCTACAGTGTTTGCTTCTACAGTCAAAATCGAAACTTTGGCCACACACTACCCCGCATCAACAGCCACGACGCCGCGCCGAATCGCCTCGATCGCGCGTTTCGCGGATGTCCGCAAGGCGGATGTCGGTGCGGCGTTTCGCACCTGATCGAGGAGATCGAGCACCTGTCGGCACCACCGCACGAAATCGCCTGCCGACAAGGGTGATCCGCCGCCCGAGGCATCCGAAGCGGCCAGTGACGCCGACAGGTCACCCGTCGTCACCCACTGGTAGATGGCGGCCACGAAGCCAGGATCCGGCTCGCGACTCGCAGGGAGCCGGTGCAGCTGCTCGTCGGTCCTGATGTCCGACCACGACCGGCGCGTCTGCGACAGCGCCCGCCGCATGTTGGGCGTCGCGTTCTCGACGACCGATGACGCGCCAGGTGCGTCGCCCCTCGACTCGAACAGCACGGCAGACACCACCCCGGCCAACTCGGCGGCGTCGAGGCCGTTCCACGTGCCGCTGCGCAGACATTCGGCGACCAGAAGGTCGCTCTCGCTGTAGATGCGCGCCAGTAGCAGTCCGTCGGCGGTGACCTTCAGATCGCCACCCTCGACCTTCTCGATGAAGCCGCGCTCGGTGAGCAGGAGCACGATTCGATCGAAGGTGCGGGCCAGTGAATTGGTTGCGGCGTTGACCTTCTTCTGGATGTCGGCGTTGTCCCGCTCGATGCGCAGGAAGCGCTCGACGATCCGGATCTTCTCCTCCCGGTCGGCGAGGTGATGCGCGGGATGGGAACGCAGCTGATCGCGCAGCGTAGCGAGCTCGGGATCGACGTCGTGTTCCCGATCGTGGCCCGCCTGGCCACGTTTGGGCTTGCCCGCGGCGAGGTGCAGTCCAACCGCCGCCGACCGCAGCGCCGATGCGACGTCACGGCGGACCCGCGGCTGCCGGTGCTCGACGCGTTTCGGCAGTGGCATCGACCCGACCCTGGCGGACGACCCGGAGAAGTCCGTCGACGAAATGCGGCCTGCCCAGCGGTCTTCGGTGAGCACCAACGGCCGCGGGTCGTCGCGGTCGCCGGCCGGCTCCAGCACCACGGCGAGCCCGCCGCGGCGGCCCTGCCCGATCGTGATGATGTCGCCCCGCCGCAGGGCGGCCAGTGCGTCGTTGGCCGCCTGCCTCCGCTGCAGCCGCGACGCACGGGATTGCGCCCGTTCGCGTTCGGAGATCGTCGCCCGCAGCCGGGCATAGGCGAGGATCGGTGCGTCCCGCCCACCGAACTCGGCCGCGAGCTCGTCCATCATCTTCTCACCGCGAGAGACGCCACGGACCAGGCCGACCACGGAGCGGTCCGCCTGGTACTGCGCGAACGACCGCTCCAACAGCTGGTGTGCCTGCTCGGGACCCATCTGGTGCGCCAGGTTGATCGTCATGTTGTACGACGGCGCGAACGAACTGCGCAGCGGGAACGTGCGAGTGGAGGCGAGACCGGCGACGTCGGCGGGCTCGACGTCGGGATGCCACAGCACCACGGCGTGACCCTCGACGTCGATGCCGCGGCGGCCTGCCCGTCCGGTCAACTGCGTGTACTCCCCCGGCGTCAGCGGGGCGTGCTGCTCGCCGTTGAACTTGACCAGCCGCTCCAGCACGACGGTGCGGGCAGGCATGTTGATGCCCAAGGCCAGTGTCTCCGTGGCGAACACGGCCTTGACCAACCCGGCGGTGAACAGCTCCTCGACCGTGTGACGGAACACCGGCAGCAGGCCGGCGTGGTGGGCCGCGAGCCCGCGGAGCAGCCCTTCCCGCCATTCGTAGTAGCCGAGCACCACCAGGTCGGCGTCGTCGAGATCGGCGCAGCGCCGGTCGATCACCTCAGCGATGCGCGCCCGCTCTTCGTCGTCGGTGAGCCTCAACGAGGAACGCAGACACTGTTTTACCGCGGCGTCGCAACCGGCACGGGAGAACACGAACGTGATGGCGGGCAGCAGGCCTTCGTGGTCGAGGACGGCGATCACGTCGGGCCGGGCTGGCGGACGGTAGATGGTCGGACGTCCGCGCTGGCCTGGCCCGCCACGGTTGCCCGTCCTGCCCCGCGGCTGCCAGTCCGACAACCGGTCGGCTTCGCGCCGGTGGGCGATGTGGCGGATCAACTCCGGATCCACCAGGGCGGTAGTGGTGTTCGCGTCGGCGCCCTCGAAGAGGTCGAACAGTCGCTTGCCGACCATCATGTGCTGCCACAGCGGAACGGGCCGGTGCTCGTCGACGACCACGGTGGTGTCGCCCCGCACGGTCTGGATCCAGCCGCCGAACTCCTCGGCGTTGCTCACCGTCGCGGACAGGCTGACCAGTCGCACGTCCTCGGGAAGGTGCAGGATCACCTCCTCCCACACGGCGCCGCGCATGCGGTCGGCGAGGAAGTGCACCTCGTCCATCACGACATGGGAAAGGCCATGCAGCGCATCGGAGTTCGCGTAGAGCATGTTGCGCAGGACCTCGGTGGTCATCACGACCACCGGCGCGTCGCCATTGATGTTCTGGTCACCGGTGAGCAGTCCGATGCGCTCGGCGCCGTAGCGCTGAACCAGATCGTTGTGCTTCTGGTTGCTCAGCGCCTTGATGGGTGTGGTGTAGAAGCACTTTCGGCCTGCGGCCAGCGCAAGGTGCACGGCGAACTCCCCGACCACCGTCTTGCCTGCGCCGGTCGGGGCGCAGACCAGGACGCCGTGGCCGTTCTCCAGTGCCGTGCAGGCGCGGACCTGGAACTCGTCGAGCGTGAATGGCAGTTGCTCGGTGAAGTCGTCGAGTTGGGTCCGTTCAGGTGGCTTGATCATCGATGCCCAGCCGGGACGGGGTTGGCACGGCGCTCGGTGCTTCGACGGGCTCCACGTCACCGAGGGGCGCGGCCATGTCGTCGGGCACTTCCTCGAGCGCGGCGCGGCGGGCCTTGCGCCTGTCGTTGAGGCGTGCGATCTGGATGGCGAACTCGAGCAGCAGTGTCAACGCCGATGCCAGCGCCAGCATCGAGAACGGGTCCGAACCCGGGGTCGCGAACGCGGCGAACACGAACAGGCCGAAGATCAGCCCGCGGCGCCACGCCTTCAACCGCTCATAGGGCAGCATCCCGACGAGGTTCAGCATGATGATCAGCAGCGGGAACTCGAAGCTGATGCCGAACACCAGCAGCAGATTGATCAGGAACCCGAAGTACTGGTCGCCGTTCAGCGCGGTGATCTGAACGTCGCTGCCGACGGTCAGCAGGAAGCTCAACGCCTTGGAGAGCACCACATAGGCGAGCACCGCTCCGGTGACGAACAGCGCCGCACCGAAGGCCACGAACGCCGAAGCGAACCGGCGCTCCTTCTGGTAGAGCCCGGGGGTGATGAAGGCCCACAACTGCTGCAACCACACCGGGCACGCCAGCACGACGCCTGCGGTCAGGGCGACCTTGAACCGCAGCATGAACTGGTCGAAGGGGGCCGTCGCGAGCAGACGGCACTGTCCGTCGGGCGCGATGTCGGCACGCGATGACGCTGGGAGGGAACAGTAGGGCTGACGCAGCCAGTCACCGAGGCTGGGCACACCGAAGAAGCCGTGGCTGTACCAGACGTAGCCGAAGATCGTGGTGACCAGAATCGCCGCAACGGAGATCAGGAGCCGGTTCCGCAGCTCCTGCAGGTGGTCGACAAGCGACATGGTGCCGTCGGGGTTGGCCTTCGACCGACGGCGTCGCGGATCGAGCTTCTTGAAGATTCCGGGGGTTTGCACGGGTTGTCTGGGCACCACTCAGCAGCGCTGCCTCGCGGCGCGCCGGGGGGACGGTTCGGTCAGGCCGGACGCTGCTCGGTGGGCTGCTGAGGCGCAGGCGAAGGCTCGACGCGCTCCGACGTGATGGGCGTTGGCGACGACGCGGGCCTGGCCGCCTCGTCCTCCTTGCCGTCGGACTGCATCTCCTTGATCTCCGACTTGAAGATCCGCATCGACTTGCCGAGTGAACGCGCAGCGTCGGGGAGCTTCTTGGCACCGAAGAGCAGCACGAAGATCGCGATGACGATCAACCAGTGCCACGGTTGTAGACCACCCAATTTGGACACCTCCAGATGTTGGGTGCGAGTCTACTCGCCCTCTTTGATACTCATGCCTTCGTAGGTCTCAAGGGCCGCGACGGCGGATTCGCGTACCCGATCGGCCAGCGACTGCGGTTCGAGTACCCGCACCGCCGAGCCGAAGCCGAGGATGAAGCGCGCCATCCAGGCGTCGGACGCATACGTCATCGCCGCCTCGCAGGCGCCGTCGGGCAGTTCGCGCACCACCCGCAGCGGGTAGTAGTCGAACATCCAGGCCGCCGACCGGTCGATCAGCAGAGTGGCCGCAGGAAGCGACGGATCCGCATCGAAGAGCGACGTGTCGGGGCGCGCGGCCACGGCCGGCTCCGGCGGAGCCGACGGCTCGTCGAGCACCCGCGCGTCGACGATGCGGTCGAAGCGGAACAACCTGACGCCCTCGGCGGACCGACACCACGCCTCGAGGTACGTGAAGTCGGCGACAAGCACCACGCGGATCGGATCGACGACGCGGCTCGACAGCGTGTCGTGCGACGCCGAGTAGTAGTCGATCGACAGTGCGCGACCGTCCCGCACCGCGGCGCGCACCGCCGCGGCGGCCTCGCTCTCGATCGGTGCGGGCTCGTCGGTCGCCGCGTCGGCGCCCTCCCTTGCCCCGGTGGCGGTGCCCGCCGCGGACTCGATCTTCGCGATCGCGCTGCGGGCGGCTTCCGGGTCGACGATGCCGGGCACCTCCAGCAGCGCCCGCAACGCCACCAGGATCCCGGTCGCCTCCGGAGAGGTCAGGCGCAGCGGGTGGTCCATCCCCGCCGAGAACGTCACGTCGATCGTGTCGCCGGAGAACTCGAAGTCGATGAGATCGCCTGGCCCGTAACCGGGCAGGCCGCACATCCACAACTGATCGAGGTCGAGGGTGAGCTGCTTCTCCGTCACCCCGAGTTCGGCGGCCGCCTCCGCGCGGGTGATCCTCGGGTTGGCCTGGAAGTACGGGACCATGTTCAGCAGCCGCACCAGGCGCGTCGACACGCTACTCACAGGGCTGCCACCCCCTCAGCCTGCGCCCGCAGCCGCGCAATCACGTCCTCGCGCAACGACTCCGGCTCCAACACGACCGCATCGACACCGTAGCTCGCGATTTCGCGGGCCAGCCGGTCCTGCCTGCCGATGTCGAGCGCGATCTCGTCGCCGCCGCGACCCGCCAGCGCCCTCGCCGTGACCGATGCCGCCTGCCGACGCAACGCCGTGCCGCGGCCGTCGGCCACCCAGACCCGCGCCTGCGCACTCGGCGGGGCCTCGGCGACCGCCTGGTGCACGATCTCGCGCAGGTTGACGCCGTCGGGCCGGCGCACGGCGTCCCTCGGCGCAATGGCCTTGACCTCGGCGTCGATGCGCGACAACCGGAAGGTCCGCGTGGCCTCGCGGGTGCGGTCGTGGCCGACCAAATACCAGCGGCCGCTGTAGGTGACGACGCCCCACGGTTCGACGGTCCGGTCGGTGTAGGGCTCACTGCGCGAGGCGCGGTGCTTGAAGCGGACCGCCTGCCCGGAATCGATCGCGGCCAACAGGACCCCCAGCACGTCCTCGGAGCCGCGCAGCCCTGGCAGTGCCGCGGTCGTGGTGATCGCGACGGCTGACTCCGGCGCGTCGACGTCCACACCTGCCGCCCGCAACTTCAGCAGCGCGCCCTGGGTGACCGTCACCATTTCGGGGGATTCCCACAGCTGCGTCGCCATGGCGACGGCGGCGGCTTCGTCCGCGGTCAACTCCACGGGAGCAAGCGCGTACGCCTCACGGTTGATCTTGTAGCCCTCGGTCGGATCGAGCGACGACACCCGACCGGTCTCCAACGGGATGCCGAGATCGCGCAACTCGTTCTTGTCCCGCTCGAACATCCGCGAGAAGGCCTCGTCGCTGGGACTCTCGGAGTAACCGGACACGGTCTCCCGGATCCGTTCGGCCGTGATGAACGTGCGGGTGGACAGGAGCGCGATGACGAGGTTCATCAAGCGCTCGACTTTTGAGATCCCCACCCGACGAGCTTAATCCCGGGTCGGTTCGTTCCTGCCCGCCGGATGCCCGCGGGTCTACATGCTGGCGATGAGTCGCTTGACGCGTTCGTCGACCGAGCGGAACGGGTCCTTGCACAGCACCGTGCGCTGCGCCTGGTCGTTGAGCTTCAGATGCACCCAGTCGACGGTGAAGTCGCGGCCCGCGGCCTGCGCGGCGCTGATGAACTCGCCACGGAGCTTGGCGCGGGTGGTCTGTGGCGGCTCGTTGACCGCGGCCTCGATGTCCTCGTCGGTGGTGATGCGGGCCGCCAGGCCCTTGCGCTGCAGCAGATCGAACACACCGCGACCGCGCTTGATGTCGTGGTACGCAAGGTCGAGCTGGGCGATCTTGGGGTCCGACAACTCCATGTCGTACCGGTTCTGATACCGCTCGAACAGCTTCTTCTTGATCACCCAGTCGATCTCGGTGTCGACCTTCGCGAAGTCCTGGCTCTCCACCGCGTCGAGTTGACGGCCCCACAGGTCGACGACCTGCTCGATCTGCGCGTTGGGCTCGCGGGTCTGCAGGTGCTCGACGGCGCGGCTGTAGTACTCGCGCTGGATGTCGAGTGCGCTGGCCTGGCGTCCGCCGGCCAGCCGGACCGGGCGGCGTCCCGTCAGGTCGTGGCTGACCTCGCGGATGGCGCGGATCGGATTGTCGAGCGAGAAGTCCCGGAACGGCACGCCCGCCTCGATCATTTCGAGCACGAGCGCGGCGGTGCCCACCTTGAGCATGGTGGTGGACTCGCACATGTTGGAGTCACCGACGATGACGTGCAGGCGGCGGTACTTCTCGGCGTCGGCGTGCGGCTCGTCGCGAGTGTTGATGATGGGCCTGCTGCGGGTGGTCGCGCTAGACACGCCCTCCCAGATGTGCTCGGCACGCTGGCTCAGGCAGAATGCGGCAGCCTTTGGCGTCTGCAGCACTTTGCCCGCGCCGCAGATCAATTGGCGCGTGACCAGGAAAGGCAGCAGGACGTCGGAGATCCTGGAGAATTCGCCGGCCCGCACGATGAGGTAGTTCTCGTGGCAGCCGTAGGAGTTACCCGCGGAGTCGGTGTTGTTCTTGAACAGGTAGATGTCGCCCCCGATGCCCTCGTCGGCGAGTCGCTGTTCGGCATCGATCAGCAGGTCCTCCAGCACGCGCTCGCCTGCGCGGTCATGGGTGACGAGCTGAACGAGGCTGTCGCACTCGGCTGTCGCGTACTCGGGATGGGAGCCCACGTCGAGGTAGAGACGGGCGCCATTGCGGAGGAACACGTTGGAGCTGCGGCCCCAGGAGACCACACGTCGGAAGAGGTAGCGGGCAACTTCGTCGGGAGACAGGCGACGGTGGCCGTGAAATGTGCACGTCACACCGAATTCTGTCTCGATGCCCATGATTCGCCGCTGCACCCAGCCGAGCTTACGGGTTACTCGTCGTGGACGTATTGACACCCACTCGGCGTCGCGTAACGGGTGGCGCGTGGACGGGGGCGTCGACGCCGAAAACGCGGGGTGTTCTCGGGCCTCACGCAGACGGTGACCGCGTTGTACGTCGTCGCGCCGACGTGGATCCCCGGCGTGGTGGCGGCGCTGGTCGCCGTCGTGTTCTGGGTCAAGCGCGGCGACCTGCCTGTGGATGAATCGAGCCTGGCCACGCCTTGACCTGCCATCGTCGGGCATGGGGGAAGTCAGGCTGGACGCGGCGGAGGTGCGCGCGCTCGCCACGCGCGTTCTCGACGGAGCCGATGTGCTAGACGAAACACGGTGGCCCACATTGGCTTCGGACGCTCTTACCGGCTCGGCGGTCGAGCGCGCCGCTGTGAGTTCCTGCCTCGAGGACGGGGTCGCCGACGTCGTCGGCGCCATGCGGACGTGGGCCGCAGCTGCACAGTCGGCGGCCGCCGGTCTTCAGCAGGCGGACCAGCGCCAGGCCGGGCGCCTCCGGCGACCGCAATGAGCAGGCCGTCACTCGGCCAGGCTGCGGCCTGGCGCCCG
>JAOPWT010000401.1 GCA_025965555.1 Mycobacterium sp. | reverse complement strand
ATCCAGAAGCTCGCCGAGGAAGACCCGACCTTCAAGGTTCACCAGGACAGCGAGACCGGCCAGACCGTCATCGGCGGAATGGGCGAGCTTCACCTCGACATCCTCGTCGACCGCATGCGTCGCGAGTTCAAGGTCGAGGCCAACGTCGGCAAGCCGCAGGTGGCCTACAAGGAGACCATCAAGCGCGCGGTCGACAAGGTCGAGTTCACGCACAAGAAGCAGACCGGTGGCTCCGGCCAGTTCGCGAAGGTTCTCGTCAGCATCGAGCCGTTCACCGGTGAGGATGGCGCGACCTACGAGTTCGAGAACAAGGTCAGTGGCGGCCGTATCCCGCGTGAGTACATCCCGTCGGTGGATGCCGGTGCCCAAGACGCCATGCAGTACGGCGTGCTCGCCGGCTACCCGTTGGTCAACCTCAAGCTGATCCTGCTCGACGGTGCGTACCACGACGTCGACTCGTCGGAGATGGCCTTCAAGATCGCCGGCTCCCAGGTGCTGAAAAAGGCTGCCGCGCAAGCGCAGCCGGTCATCCTGGAACCGGTCATGGCCGTCGAGGTCACCACGCCCGAGGATTACATGGGTGAAGTGATTGGCGACCTGAACTCCCGCCGTGGTCAGATTCAAGCCATGGAGGAGCGCAGTGGAGCCCGCGTCGTGCGGGCGACTGTGCCGCTGTCGGAGATGTTCGGCTACGTCGGAGACCTTCGGTCGAAGACCCAGGGCCGGGCGAACTACTCCATGGTGTTCGACTCCTACGCCGAAGTTCCGGCGAACGTGTCGAAGGAGATCATCGCCAAGGCGACGGGTCAGTGAACGAAGAAAGCGGCCCCATAGGATCGGGACAGTAGTCTCGGCGCCTGGCGGCGACCACACAACTGAAAACAGACACACCTTTTACCAAGCACCAACAAAGTCCAGGAGGACACAGAAGTGGCGAAGGCGAAGTTCGAGCGGAACAAGCCGCACGTCAACATCGGGACCATCGGTCACGTTGACCACGGCAAGACCACGTTGACCGCAGCAATCACCAAGGTTCTGCACGACAAGTACCCGACGTTGAACGAGTCGCGCGCATTCGACCAGATCGACAATGCGCCCGAAGAGCGTGAGCGTGGCATCACGATCAACATCAGCCATGTTGAGTACCAGACCGAGAAGCGTCACTACGCACACGTCGACGCTCCCGGTCACGCGGACTACATCAAGAACATGATCACCGGTGCCGCTCAGATGGACGGCGCAATCCTGGTGGTCGCCGCGACCGACGGCCCGATGCCCCAGACGAAGGAGCACGTGCTGCTCGCTCGTCAGGTCGGCGTGCCCTACATCCTCGTCGCGCTGAACAAGGCCGACATGGTCGACGACGAGGAGCTCCTCGAGCTCGTCGAGATGGAGGTCCGCGAGCTGCTGGCCGCCCAGGAGTTCGACGAGGAAGCCCCCGTCGTCAAGGTCTCGGCCCTGAAGGCACTCGAAGGCGACCCGGAGTGGGTCAAGTCCGTCGAGAAGCTCATGGAGGCCGTCGACGAGTCCATCCCGGACCCGGTTCGTGAGACCGACAAGCCGTTCCTCATGCCCGTCGAGGACGTGTTCACGATCACCGGTCGTGGCACCGTCGTCACCGGTCGTGTCGAGCGCGGCGTCATCAACGTCAACGAAGAGGTCGAGATCGTCGGCATCAAGCCGACCGTCACCAAGACCCCCGTCACCGGCGTCGAGATGTTCCGCAAGCTGCTCGACCAGGGCATGGCGGGCGACAACGTCGGCCTGCTGATCCGTGGTGTCAAGCGCGAAGACGTCGAGCGTGGCCAGGTCGTGGTCAAGCCCGGCACCACCACGCCGCACACCGAGTTCGAGGGCAGCGTCTACATCCTGTCCAAGGAAGAAGGCGGCCGTCACAAGCCGTTCCTGTCGAACTACCGTCCGCAGTTCTACTTCCGCACCACGGACGTGACCGGTGTCGTGACGTTGCCTGAGGGCACCGACATCGTGATGCCCGGCGACAACGTCGACATCACGGTGAAGCTGATCCAGCCCGTCGCCATGGACGAGGGTCTGCGGTTCGCGATCCGCGAGGGCGGCAAGACCGTCGGCGCAGGCCGCGTCACCAAGATCATCAAGTGATCTGAAGCTAGTCGCGAAGCGGCGCTCACCCGAAAGGGTGGGCGCCGCTTTCGTATTGGATACCCCGTCGAGATTGCAGCAGGGGTCGTTATCGACGGGGGAATCACGACCCGCATCGCAAACTGAACGCACTCCGCTGCAAATCGCACCCGGTCTGGCACGATGAGCTTGCTGAGCAGGTGAATCGGGAAGGGTGGTGCGGCTTGTCCGTGATCAACGTGCGGGCGTTCACCGATGTCGGCCTGGTGCGCAAACGAAACGAGGACGCCATCCTGGTCGCCGGATGGCTCAGCCAGACGCGCGAAGGGTCGCTCGTCGCAATGGATTTCGCACCGTCGGCGTCCTTCGTGTGCGCCGTCGCCGACGGCATGGGCGGCCATGTCGGTGGTGACCTCGCCAGCCGGGTGGCGCTGACCGTCATCTCCGAGCGCTCGCACAATTGGCGCAGTGCTCAGGACATCGCGGCGACGCTCATCGAGACCAACGAACAGGTGCGGGCGGTCGGTATGGACGCCGACCTTCAGGGGCTGGGCACCACGGTCGCCGGGCTGTGCATTACCGACGGGGGCATCGTCATCTTCAACGTGGGCGACAGCCCGGTCTTCTCCATCACCGACGGCGTCCTTGCGCAGATCTCGATAGACGACTCGGTCTTCGATTCACAGGGCAGGCCGACGAACATCATCACGCAGTCACTCGGCCAGTTGCCGCCGGTGCAGCCGCACCTGACGGTGCTTCCGCCTCGCGCCGGGACGTACCTGTTGTGCTCGGACGGAGTCAGCGGGGTGATGACGCCCGAGGATCTGAGGGCGGCGGTACTGGAGCCCGACCTCGACGACCTCGCAGCGAACATCATTGCGACCACCCGCGAGAACGGCGCGCACGACAACTTCTCGTTCATCATCGTCGAGATTCCCGACCTGCAACTGCCGGACACCGAGGTCATCGCGGAGCCCGCACAGCCTGTAGCCGAGACGCATTGAGCTAGTCTGACCTGCAAACCGCCCGGCTGACGAGGGAGCGTGGCAATGTTGGGGCGATACGTCAAGGCGCAACTGATGGTGCTCGTGTGCGGCGGGCTGGTCGGTCCGATCTTCCTCGGCGTGTACTTCGCGCTCGGCAAGGCCACGCGACCCTACATCGAGTGGATGTTCTGGGTCGGCCTGCTGATCACGGCCGCCGACGTCCTCATCGCCATCGGGCTGGCCAACTTCAACGCCAAGTCCGCCGCCAAGACCCAGATGCTCGAGGCCAGCGGCGTGCTGGCGCTCGCTCAGGTGACGGGCATCGGCGAGACCGGTACCAGGATCAACGACCAACCGTTGGTGACGATCGGACTGCACATCGAGGGGCCGGGGATCAGGCCGTTCGACGTGCAGGACAGGGTGATCGCCTCGGTGACGAGACTGCCCCTGATCACCGGCCGCAAGTTGGTGGTGCTCGTCGACCCCGCGACCAACCAGTATGAAATCGACTGGAGCCGAAGCGCTTTGGTGGGTGGCATAATGCCTGCCCAGTTCACGCTTGCCGAGGACGGCAACCGGACCTATGACCTGTCCGGGCAGGCAGGCCCGCTGATGGAGATCATGCAGATCCTAAAGGCCAACGGGGTCCCGATGAACGGCACCATCGACATCCGGTCCAACCCGGCGGTCCGTCAGCAGGTGATGAGCGTGGTCCGGCGTGCCGCCGCGCAACAGGTTCCTCCGGCGGCGCACATGTCGGCGCCACCGGTCGATCCTGCCGCCCCGTACACGCCGCCTCCCATGCCCGCTGCACCCGAGCCGTCGACCGCTCAGCGCCTGCAGGAGCTGGAGACGCTGCGCGCCATGGGCACCATCTCGGACGCCGAGTACGGCGCCAAGCGCCAGCAGATCATCTCCGAACTCTGACCGGACCAATTCGCAAGTAGAACAATCGTTTCGCCACGCCCCGGTGGTGGCGTGGGGATCATCGTGTGATGGCGCAAGCTGCGAATGGTTCCGCTAGGGGTGTGCACTCCGAGGTCGGCACGCTGCGCAAGGTGCTGGTCTGTTCGCCAGGTCTGGCCCACGAGCGCCTCACTCCCACCAACTGTGACGATCTGTTGTTCGACGACGTGCTGTGGGTGCAGAACGCGCGTCGCGACCATTTCGACTTCATGGACAAGATGCGCGGCTACGACGTCGACGTCGTGGAACTGCACGACGTCCTGACCGAGACGATGACCAACCCCGAGGCCAAGTCGTGGCTACTCGATCGGAAGATCGTGCCCAACGAGGTGGGCCTCGGGTTGGTCGACGACACGCGGGCGTTCCTCGATTCGTTGGTGCCGCGCCGGCTGACCGAACTGTTGATCGGCGGCATGTCGACGCGTGACCTGCCCGCGGAGATGACGTCGGGCTACCGCTCCCTGGCCCGCGAGGCCAATGGCGTCA
This sequence comes from Mycobacterium sp., assembly GCA_025965555.1. GTDB lineage: Bacteria > Actinomycetota > Actinomycetes > Mycobacteriales > Mycobacteriaceae > Mycobacterium. The sequence goes on along the minus strand of JAOPWT010000401.1, from coordinate 2,590 downwards.
CCGAGTACCTGATGCCGCCGCTGCCCAACACGCTCTACACCCGCGACACCACCTGCTGGATCTATGGCGGGCTCACCATGAACCCGTTGTTCTGGCCGGCCCGTCACGACGAGACGCTCCTCATGAAGGCGATCTACGAGTTCCACCCGGACTTCGTCGGATCCAAGGTGTGGTGGGGCGATCCCGAAAAGTCTTGGGGCATGGCCACTATCGAGGGCGGTGACGTGCTGGTGCCCGGCAACGGCATCGTCATCGTTGGGATGAGCGAGCGCACCTCCCGACAAGCCATCACGCAGGTCGCCGCGCGCCTGTTCGCCGAGGGTGCGGCCGAGAAGGTGATCGTCGCGGGCATGCCGAAGCTGCGGGCGGCCATGCACCTCGACACGGTGTTCACCTTCGCCGACCGTGACGTCGTCACCATCTATCCCGAGATCGTCGACAACGTGCAGACGTTCACGTTGCTGCCCAGCGACGAGGCGCCCGGCCTCGACGTGGTCGCCGAGACCAAGCCGTTCGTCGAGGTCGTCGCCAACGCGCTTGGGCTCGGCTCGCTTCGGGTCGTCGAGACCGGCGGCAGCGCGTACGACTCCGAGCGTCAGCAGTGGGACAGCGGCAACAACCTGGTGGCGGTCGCGCCGGGCGTCGTGTTCGCCTACGACCGCAACACCCACACCAACTCGCTGTTGCGCAAGGCGGGTATCGAGGTCATCACCATCGTCGGCGCCGAATTGGGCCGCGGTCGCGGCGGTGGGCACTGCATGACCTGCCCGATCGTGCGCGACCCGATCGACTACTGACCGACCGCGCCGCGTTTCTAGAACACGTTCCAGTTCGACTGCTAGCCTTGGCGCGGGTCGACGAAAGGGCGGTTGATGGCTGGAACACTCGAGGGTCGCGTGGCATTCGTGACCGGCGCGGCACGCGGGCAGGGCCGTGCACACGCGGTGCGACTGGCCGGCGAAGGTGCCGACATCGTCGCCATCGACATCTGCGGGCCGATCTCCGACACGATCACCTACCCGCCTGCCACGTCCGATGAACTCGCCGAGACCACCAGCGCGGTCGAGGCGACGGGACGCAAGGTGCTCGCCCGCGAGGTGGACATCCGTGACCTCGCCGCCCAGCAGCAGGTCGTGGCCGACGCCATCGAGCAGTTCGGCCGACTCGACATCGTGGTGGCCAACGCCGGTGTGCTCAGCTGGGGCCGAATGTTCGAGATGTCGGAAGAGCAGTGGGACAGCGTCATCGACGTCAACCTGAACGGCACCTGGCGTACGTTGCGCGCCGCGGTGCCCGCCATGATCGAGGCGGGCAACGGTGGGTCGATCATCATCGTCAGCTCGTCGGCCGGCCTCAAGGCCACCCCGGGCAACAGCCACTACGCGGCCTCGAAGCACGGGCTCGTCGCCATCACAAATGCACTCGCGATCGAGGCGGGGGAGTACGGCATACGGGTCAATTCGATCCACCCGTACTCGATCGGCACGCCGATGGTGGAGCCCGAAGCCATGATGGAGATCTTCGGCAAGTACCCGACCTACATCCACAGCTTCTCCCCGATGCCGTTCCACCCGGTCAACCACGAAGGCAAGAAGGGGCTGAAGGAATTCATGACGCCCGAGGAGGTTTCGGACGTCGTGGTTTGGCTGGCCGGCGACGGATCGGCCACGATCTCCGGATCGCAGATCGCCGTCGACCGCGGGACGATGAAGTACTGACCGCCGATCAGCGCTGAGCGAACGAGCATCCCGTCCGCACACGGGGTGGGTACGTTCGCGTCATGACTTCGCTGACGACCCTGTCGTTCGACTACGAACTCGACGGCCTGGACTGCAACGCGGTGATGTTGTCTGGCGATGACGCGCAAGCGCCGACCCTGTTGGTGTTCCACGGCATGGAGGGGCGAAGCGACGCTCAGGTCGAGTTCTGTGGCCGCCTCGCCGAGATCGGTTACCGCGCCGTGGCGGTCGACATCTTCGGCCGCGAGGTCAGCCGCCACGTGGCCCGCGACGGCATGGATGCAGGCGCGGAGGCGATGAACGCGATGCTGCGGGACCGGGATGCCCTGCGGGACAGGCTCTTCGGCGTCGTCGAGATCCTCAGCGCACTGCTCGCCGTCGAGCGGACCGCGATGGCTGCGATCGGATTCTGCGCACCGTGGGCGACGGGAGCGCCGATCACGGGCCTGCGTCGGAGCATCTGTTGAACGAAGCTCACCGTCGGTGCTGTCATGGCCGCCCCTGTGCGGTTACTGCGAACCTGCAGTGAGAAGACCTAACCCCGGTCGGCGAGCACGGCAGCGAAATGATCCACTGCCCAGGCGATCTCCGCCTCGGTGATGACCAACGGCGGAGCGAAGCGAAGCGTCGAACCATGCGTGTCCTTGACCAGGACGCCGCGCTCGGCCAGCAACGTGCTGACGTGTTTTCCGGTACCGATCCGCGGGTCGATGTCGACGCCGGCCCACAGACCCATGCCGCGCACGGCGAGCACGCCGTGACCGATCAGGGCGCGAAGCCTGCTGTGTAGCATCTCGCCGAGTTCGGCCGAGCGGCACTGGTATTCGCCGCGCTGGAGCATTCCGACGACT
>JAOPWT010000400.1 GCA_025965555.1 Mycobacterium sp. | reverse complement strand
CTCCAGCTTCCTCAAGCACGCCATCCGCCAGTCCGAGCGCTACGGCGTGCCTGCGCACAAGCTGCTGCACCGGGCAGGTCAACGCAAGCTGATCGGCGGCCAGGAGGACCAGCTCATCGACATCGCGCTGGAGATCAAGCGGGAGCAGGACGCCGCAGCGGCGACCTGATCACGGCCTGAGCAGGCGTGCATGGGCTGAGCAGCGCGCTCGCCAGCTAGTCGGCCTAAGCAAGAATTTTCAACGGTCAATTCGTGGGTGCTGGCCTGCGTGGACGACGGAGTTCGTGCGCCTGATGTGCGGTGCCGGGTGTTTATCCGTCGCCAGGATGGCTAGGCCGTGGGTTGCGATGAACGCATCGCAGACCAAAGGAGGTTCACATGAAGATGTCCGAAACGACGGTCCGCCGCGGCCTGTGCGGCATGTTCGCCGGCGGCCTGCTGGGAGGCATCGCATCCGCAGCGATCATGATGCCGAGCGCGAATGCCGCGCCGGACCAGTGCAGCGCGAGCGGTGTGGCGACCACGCAGAGCTCGGTGCAGCTGTCGATGAGCACGTACCTGCAGACACACCCGCAGACCGATCAGTCGCTGACTGACATCTCGAAGCAGCCGCCGACCGAGGCGCAGGCGTCCTATGAGACGTACTTTGCCGACAACCCCCAGGTCGCCAAGGATCTCAAGGGTCTCCAACAGCCCGTCAGCGATCTGAACACCAAGTGCGGCATCCAGTCGTCGTCAAGCCAGCTGACGGACGCCTTGCAGCAGGCCTGACAGAAAACCAGGGCAGGATGGGGCGGTGACCGCCGTCCCGACTGAGCACCGGCGTCGTGTCGGTTCTCTCGAGGTCCTGCTGATCAGCCTCATCGCGCTGGCGGTCTCCGCCAGCGCGATGAGTGCGTTCGTAGCGGGTGATCCGGACCTCAGTACGGCCGCGACGGTGTTCTGCGGGGTGTTCGTTCAGGCCCTGCCGTTCCTGGTACTCGGCGTCATCGTCAGTGGGTTGATCGCCACCTTCGTCAGCGCCGAACGATTGTCGGGCTGGTTGCCGCACCGACCCGCCCTGGCCGTGGCCGTCGCTGGCATCGGGGGCGCCGCGCTGCCCGGTTGCGAGTGCGGCTCGGTTCCCGTGGCGCGCAGGCTGTTCGGGCCGGGAACCAATGGCGCGGCGGCGTTGACGTTCATGCTGTCGGCACCGGCGATCAACCCGGTGGTACTGGTGGCCACGGCCGTCGCCTTCCCCGGCCAGCCGGCCATGGTGCTCGCGCGTTGCCTTGCCTCGCTGGCCACCGCCATCGTGATGGGCCTGTTGTGGTCGCGCTTCGGCCGCGATGAGTGGGTCACCCGCCAACTGCCCGAGCCCGCTCCCGACGGCTCGTCGCGGTGGACCGTGTTCACCGAGGCGGCCCGCCACGACTTCCTGCAGGCCGCGTCGTATCTGGTGGTGGGGGCCGGCGCCGCCGCGGCGCTGCACGTCCTGGTTCCCGCCTGGATGTTCGAGCGCCTCGCGGGCAACCTCATCGTCGGAGTGATCACGATGGCGCTGCTCGCGGTGGTATTGGCGCTGTGCTCGGAGGCGGACGCCTTCGTAGTCGCGAGCCTGACGATGGTGCCGTTGGTGCCGCGGCTGGTGTTTCTGGTGGTCGGCCCCGCGGTCGACGTGAAGTTGTCCGCGATGCAGGCGGGCATGTTCGGTCGCAGCTTCGCAATGCGTTTCGGCCCAGCCACTTTCGTGGTCGCCAGTGTGATCGCGACGATCGTCGGGTTGGCGATCCTCGGCGGCGCCGCGTGAGCCGGAGCACCCAGAACCTCGTCCTGCTGCTCGTCGGGCTGGCCACCGCGGTGATGCTGTTCAAGGGCACCTACCTGAACTACGTGAAGCCAGGACTGCTGCCGTGGTTGATCGCGGCCGCGGTGGTACTCGTCGGGCTTGGCTTGGCGTCCATCGTCCGCGATCTGCGGCATGCGCGCGCCGACGCCTCCGACGATGACGAGCACGGCCACAGTCACCAACCGTGGCTGGGCTGGCTGTTGTTGGTCCCGATCGCGATGGTGGCCTTCGTGGTACCTCCGCCGCTGAATGCCAGGGGGGCGAGTCCCGCCGCGGTGAGCCAGCCCCAGCGTCGCGCGTTCCCGCCACTGCCCTCAGGTGACGCGCCGACGGTGTCACTGCCGGAGGTGGTGATGCGGGCCGCCGCCGACTCGACGAATTCCCTTCGGGGACGGTCGATCACGCTCACGGGCTTCACGCTGCACCGCTCGGACGGCATCGATCTGGGCCGGGTGGTCATCGTGTGTTGTGCAGCCGACGCGCAGCTCGCCCGCGTGCATCTCAGTGGGCCAGCGGCCGCCGCCGCGGCAGGCCATCCGGAGGACACCTGGCTGCAGATCCAGGGCCAGATCGTGCCCGGCTCGTCGCATGCCGACGACGGCTTCATCCCGACCATGACGGTCGCCAGCGTCACGCCCATCGACAAGCCTGCCAACACCTACGCGTACTGATCGTGTTTGGATATCCGCAGTGAGCGAGTTCCCCGGCTTCGCCGACGAAGGTTTCGGACCGGTCGCCGACGCGTTCGTCGACAACTTCCGTCGCGGCACCGAAATGGGTGCGGCATGCGCGGTGTATCACGATGGCCGCCTGGTCGTCGACCTGCACGGCGGCACCGCAGACGCGGTCACCGGGAGGCCGTGGACGTCCGACACACTCACCATCGGCTTCTCCATCTCCAAGGGTCTGATGGCACTGTGTGGCTACCTGGCCCAACAGCGCGGACTGCTCGACTTCGATGCGCCCGTCGCGACGGTGTGGCCGGAGTTCGCTGCAAACGGCAAGCAGGACATCGTGATTCGCGACGTATTCGCGCACCGGGCTGGCCTGATGGCACTCGACGTCGACCTGAACCTGGCCGACGTGCTGGCGTGGGACCCCGTGATCCGAGCCATCGAAGCCCAGCGACCGCTGTGGGTGCCTGGCACTGCCTTCGCCTACCACGCGTTGACCTTCGGCTGGCTCACCGGCGAGATTCTGCGCCGCGCCACCGGGAAGATGCCGGGGGCACTGCTGGCCGACTACCTGACCAGGGACCTCGGCGCCGATGCCTGGATCGGACTGCCCGCCGACGCCGAACACCGGGTGGCCCGCATGCACGCCCCACGCTCACGGCTTCTGCGAGTCGGATACCGCGCCATGCCCAAGATCCTGCGACGCATCGGCAAGGCACCCGCCGTGCGCACCGTGACGCTGGGCTCGGCGTTCCCCTTCTCGCTGATCGACGGTTGTGACGGCGACTTCAACACCCCCGCCGTGCACGCCGCCCAGATCCCAGCGGCCAACGCCATTCTCGATGCTCGTGCCCTGGCGACCATCTACGGCGCGGCGGTGTCACCCGTCACCGGCGCGCCGTTGCTGACCGCGGCCTCCATCGCCGATGCCGTCACCGTGCGTTCGGCGGGGGACGGCTGGCCATCCGCGCTGAACCCGCCTGGGATCCGCTTCTCGACGGGGTTCCTGGTCAACGGCATCCCGTTCCGCCCGCTGCTGTCGGACTCGTCGTTCGGGCATGACGGCGCCAGCGGCAGCCTCGGCTTCGCCGACGCCGACAGCGGGACGGGCTTCGGCTACGTCAACAACCTCATCGCGCCGCGCGATCACCGCGCCAACAACCTCACCGCCGCGCTCCGGCACTGCCTCGATCGCTAGGCCGTCGGACCGGGCGGGCACGATGGGCGCATGACGCCCACCCGCGAACAGGCCCAGACGATCCTCGAACAGCTGGCCGGACCGCAGGCGGTCCTGCGCGACGATCAATGGACCGCGATCGAGGCACTGGTCGTGCAGCGCCGCCGCGCGCTCGTCGTACAACGCACCGGGTGGGGCAAGTCGGCGGTCTACTTCATCGCCGCCAAACTGCTGCGCGCCAGCGGACCCGGACCCCCCGTCATCGTCTCGCCGCGGCTGGCGTTGATGCGCAACCAGGTGCAGGCAGCCGACCGGGCGGGCGTGCATGCGGCCACCATCAACTCGAGCAACGTCGCCGACTGGGACGAGATCCACGACCGGGTGCGCCGCGGCGACCTCGACGTCCTGCTGGTGAGCCCGGAACGCTTGAACAATCCCGACTTTCGGGTGTCGGTGCTGCCCGCGCTCGCGCACGATGCCGGTCTCGTCGTGGTCGACGAAGCCCACTGCGTGTCGGACTGGGGCCACGACTTCCGGCCCGACTACCGCCGCATTCGCACGCTGATCGCCGAACTCGGCACCGACGTGCCGGTGCTGGCCACCACGGCCACCGCCAACGACCGCGTCGTCGACGATGTGGCCAGCCAGTTGGGGGTCGGCGGTCGCGACACGCTGGTCCTTCGCGGTGGGCTGGACCGCGAGTCGCTGCGGCTGTCGGTGGTCAAGGCGGGCAACCCGGCCCAACGCGCGGCATGGCTTGCCGCACAGCTGGATTCACTGCCGGGCTCGGGCATCGTGTACACGCTGACCGTGGCCCAGGCGCACGACGTCGCGGCCCTGCTGCGCGAGCAGGGCCATACCGTGGCGGCCTACACCGGTGCCACCGAGACCACCGAGCGCGAACAACTCGAGGGCGATCTGCTGGCCAACCGGGTCAAGGCACTGATCGCCACGTCTGCATTGGGCATGGGCTTCGACAAGCCCGACCTCGGTTTCGTCGTCCACCTCGGTGCGCCGTCCTCGCCGATCGCGTACTACCAGCAGGTCGGTCGTGCGGGCCGCTCGACGGCCAGCGCCGAGGTGGTGCTGCTACCTGGTCACGAAGATCAGGACGTGTGGCGTTACTTCTCGTCCGTCGCCTTTCCGTCGGAAGCCATGGTGCGCAACGTGATCAGTGCACTGGAACCCGATCGGCCGCAGTCGACGCCTGCGCTCGAACCGTTGGTGGATCTGGGCCGCACGCGGCTGGAGATGGTGCTGAAGGTGCTCGACGTCGACGGTGCGGTCCGCCGGGTCAAGGGAGGTTGGGTGGGCACGGGCGCGCCGTGGGAGTACGACGAGGCCCGTTACCGCAAGCTCGACGAGGCCCGCAAGCGCGAGCAGCAGGCGATGCTGGACTATCAGGCGACCGACGGCTGTCGAATGGCCTTCCTGCGCGGCCAACTCGACGATCCGGAGCTTGCCGACGGCGAGCGCTGTGGACGCTGCGACAACTGCACGGGAAAGCGGTACGACACCGACGTCGACCCGTCCTCGGCGGAGGACACTCGGCAGCGGCTCATGCGCCCCGGCGTGGAGATCGCGCCCCGCAAGCAGTGGCCGTCCGGCCTGGCCAAGCTCGGCGTGAAACTCAGCGGCAAGATCGGCGACGGCCCGGCACCGGGACGGGTGATCGGCAGGCTCACCGACCTGGGTTGGGGTGCCCGGCTGCGGCGCCTGCTCGACGAACCCGACGGCGAGGTGTCCGAAGACGTCGTGAAGGCGGCGGTGAAGGTGCTGGCGTCGTGGGACTGGTCGACCAGACCGACGGCGGTGCTGGCGATGGACTCCGATCGCCATCCGCTGTTGGTCTCCTCGCTGGCCAGGGAGCTCTCCAGACTCGGACGGCTGACCGATCTGGGCACCCTGCAGTACGCACCGGAACGACGCCCGGTGACGGCGGCCAACTCGGCGTTCCGCGTCGCGGCGCTACAGGGGTCCTGGTTGCCGCCCGACCCGGCCGTGATCGGTGGGTCCGGGGGACCGGTGCTTCTGGTCGACGACATGACCGATACGGGGTGGACGCTGACGATGGCGGCGCGTGTCGTGCGCGGGGCCGGCGCGCCGGATGTCCTGCCCTTCGCCCTGGCCAGTACCAGCTAGCTCGTTTGCCACATCCGTAACACCGCGTGCGTTTGCGGCGAAGGTGTGTGCAGTGGCCACGTCACCGCAGTGGTGCGGGCCTGAGCGAAGGAGCCAGTTCATGACCCGTGCCGTCACCGCGATTCGCCGGACCGCCGTAGGCGTGTTCGCCGCGGGCGCTGCCTGCGCGGCGCTCACCCTCCCTGCGGCGAGTGCCGACCCCGTCGAGCCCGTCGAACCGCCCACGGAGGCGACCACCTCGGCGGTGCCCGCCGAGGCCGTCGCACCGGCCGCCGATGACTGCAACGCCGCCGGCCTGTCCAAGGTGATCAGCTCCGTCACCGGTGATCTGAATGTGTACTTCGCGGCGCATCCCAATGCCAACCAGGCGTTGATCGACGCCGCGCGGCAGCCCGCGTTCGTCGCGGTCGGACAGTTCGACGATTACTTCAAGGAGCACCCCGATGAGGCCGACGCGCTACGCGGCATCCAGGCACCGCTGGGTGCCTACAAGGATCGCTGCGGGCTGCAGGTCGCGCCGACCGACGCCCTTGCCGTGCTCGCCGAGGTCTAGTTGGCGCACCGGTCAACGCTGCGGGTGGATCACGGCCTTGATCGAATCGGTGACCCGCCCGGCCAGGGTCAGCGCGTCGGCCGACTCGGCGAGTGGAAAGTGGTGAGTGACGAGCTCGCTGACGTCGATCCGGCCTGACGACACCAGTTCGATGGCCAGCGGCCAGGTGTGGTTGTAGCGGTTGACCAGGCTCAGGGTCACCTCGTTGGGGTTGAGTGATGCCAACGGTAGGGCGACATCCTGCTTCGGCATCCCGATCATGGCCGCGCGGCCGGCAGGCGCGAGCCGGGCCATCCCGGCGGCCAACGCACCCGGCGCTCCGGAACACTCGAGGAGGACGTCGAACTTCCGGTCGCCGGCGCCCTCGGGCTGCTCGGTCGCGAACCCCATGCGCGCAGCGATGCCGAGCCGGAACTCGGAGGGATCGACGACGGTCACCGAGGCCGCGCCGAACGCACGGGCGACGGACGCGGCCAGCAGGCCGACGGGCCCGGCCCCGCTGACCAGGACGTGGTCACCCGCCGTCAGATTTGCTCGCTTGCACCCCCATATGCCCACCGACAGTGGTTCGAGCAGGGCGCCCTGCTCGTAGGTCATCTCCGGCGGTATCGGGTAGAGATTGCGGGCATCGATCGCCATCAACTCCATCAGCGCGCCGTCGTAGGGCGGCGTGGCGAGGAAGATCAGGTCGGGACACAGGTGATAGCGGCCTGCCTTGCACTCGCCGCAGTTGCGGCACGGCGTGCCGGGTTCGATGGCGACCCGGTCGCCGACGGCAACGTTCGTCACCTCGCTTCCGATCTTGGCGACTTCACCGGAGACCTCGTGGCCCAGCACGATCGGACCGTCGACGATGTAGTCGCCGATCCTTCCGACCCTGAAGTAGGCGGTGTCGGAGCCGCAGACTCCGACGGCGTGGATTCGCACCACCGCTTGCATGGGCCCGGGCTCGGGCTCTGGAAGTTCTTGTATCTCAATCTGTTCGAGCTTCGTCATCACCGCTGCGCGATTGGTCACGGGTCGACTCCTTGTTTGGTGGTGGATGAGCGACGGGGATCAAGCCCGGCCGTGGGAGGCGCGCGACTTGCGCGCCACCGAGTCGATGGCGACGGCGACGGCCAGCACCAGCCCGGTGATGATGAAGCGGTACGACGAGTCGAGGTTCAACAGCGTCAGCCCGCTGGCGATCGCCGCGATGACGAGCGTGCCGAGCACTGCCGAGAACGCGCTGCCGCGCCCGCCGAACAGGCTGGTGCCGCCGATCACCGCGGCCGCGATCGCGTTCAGGTTCACGTCGCCGGTGCCACTGGACAGATTCGCCGATGCCAGTCTGGCCGCGGCGAGGATGCCTCCGACACAGGCCAGAAACGAGCAGACCGCGAACGCGGTGAGATAGATCCGCCGCACGTTGATGCCGGAGCGGCGGGCCGCTTCCTCGTTGCCGCCGATCGCGAGCAGGCTGCGCCCCCACTTGGTGCGCGTGAAGGCGTAGTTCAGCACCAACACCACGGCCACGAACATCACGACCATCCAGCCGACGCCGCGCTCCTGGTTGAGATACCAGGCGAAGAGCCCGAGGGCGACGATCACTGCGACCGACCGCAGCATCAGGTAGTTCATCGACTGCGCGGACAGATTCGCCTTCCTTCGCCGTTGGCGGCGCTCGAAGCCGCTGACGAACAACCCGATGCCTGCGAGGGCTGCCAAGGCATACGACAACCACGCGGGCACGAATGCGAGTTGGGCGAAGTGGACCAGCGTCGAGTCGAACGGCAGGTTGACCGAGCCCTGATCGCCGAGGATCGCCAGTTGCAGGCCCAGGAACGCGAGCAGGCCCGACAGCGACGCCACGAAACTCGGCATGCCGAACCGGGTGAGCGCGATGCCGTAGGTCAGGCCGATCAGAAGCGCGACGGCGCACGCCAATGCCACCGCCAGCATCCAGTTCCAGCCCTCACGGACGAAGAGCACGCCCACGATCGCCCCCGACAACCCGCTGACGGAGCCGACCGACAGGTCGATCTCACCGACTAGTAGCACGCAGACGATGCCGAGCGAGATGATGCCGACCGCGCAGGAGTCCAGCGTCAGGTTCACCAGGTTGGCGCTGGACAGGAAGATCGGGTTGAGCGACTGGAAGATGGTGCAGATCACCAGCAAACCAAGGACCACCGGCAGCACACCGACGTCGCCGGCCTTGACGCTGCGCCAGAATGAGCGAAGGGCACCGTTGAGGCCCGCGTCGTGTTGGAGGCGCTCATCGCTGCGGTCCAGAGCCGACGGTGTCTGGGTGGACGTCATCGGGTTCCCCCTTCGTCCTCTGCGGCGCCGCGGTCCCGGCGCCGGGTGACCGCATTGTCCGAGGCGCCGGTGATGGCGGCCACCAGTTGCTCGGTGGTGACGGTCTTGGCGTCGAACTCGCCGTTGTTGCGGCCGAGCCGGAGGACGACGATGCGGTCGGCCACCGCGCGGACGTCCTCCATGTTGTGGCTGACCATCACGACGCCGAGCCCACGGTGTTTGACCCGCTCGATCAGGTCGAGAACCTCCGCGGTCTGTGCCACGCCGAGCGCCGCGGTCGGTTCGTCGAGGATGATCATCTTCGGTTCACCGAGCAGCGACCGGGCGATCGCCACCGTCTGACGCTGGCCCCCGGACAGTGATGCGACCGGGATCCGAACGGTCGGTATCCGGGCAGACAACTGCTGCAACAGATTCCAGGCCTGAACCTCCATCTCGGTCTCGTCGAGCCGCCACGGGGTCAGCTCGCGGCCGAGGAAGAGGTTGTCGACCACGTCGAGGTTCTCGCACAGCGCAAGGTCCTGGAAGACGGTCGCGATGCCGAGCTGGATCGCCGCGCTCGGGTCGGTGATGGCGACGGGGTCGCCCGCGAACGTCACCGTGCCTGTATCCGGTTGATGCACGCCTGCAAGGACTTTGACGAGGGTGGACTTGCCAGCGCCGTTGTCTCCGACGAGTGCGACGACCTCGCCTGCGGAGACGTCGAGCTCGATGTCGGTCAGTGCGTTCACCGCGCCGAAGGACTTGTTGACGCCCCGCAGGCTGAGCAGGCTGGTGGTCGAGGGGGCGGCCGCCACCGTCACGTGAGACCGAGCCGGGCGCAGGCCGCCGCGTACTCGGCCGTGCAGAGCTCGGACGCAGGCGTGATGTTCTTGTCGATTATCTCGGTCTTGAGGTTCTCCTGGGTCACCAGTGTCGGGGTGAACAGTTCGGCGGGGGAACCGAAGATGGTCGTCTTGGGCTCGGGGGTCTCGCCCTTGAGGAGCTTGTCCGCGACGTCGGCCGCCGCGCCGCCGACGATCTCGCTCGGCTTGCTGATGGTGTTGTACTGGTCGCCTGCGATGATCAGCTGCAGGCCCGCGACCGTCGCATCGTTGCCACTCACCGGCGGAACGGGATTCACGCCCGCGGCCTTGAGCGCGGCGATCGCGCCGCCTGCGGTGCCGTCGTTGGCCGCGACGATCCCGACGATCCGCGGCCCGAACTGCGCGATCTGGCCGGCCACCCACTTCTGGGCGTTCTCCGGCTTCCATTCGATGGTGTCGTACTCGCCGAGCACCGGGACGCCGCTGTTGTCGACGGCACCGTGCACGCCCTTCTTGATCAGGCCCGCGGCCGCATCGGTGGGCGAACCGTTGACGATCAGGATGCCCGCGCCCGGCGGCACCGGCTGACTCTTGACCTTGTCGATCAACGACTGCCCGATCTGCTTGCCGATGTCCTCATTGTCGAATGACACGTAGTAGTCGACCTTCGTATCGGGGATCGGGCGGTCGTAGGCGACGACCTTCACGCCCTGGCCCTTGGCGGAGTTGACCAGCGATGCGGCTGCCGCCGAGTCGACGGGGTCGAGCACGATGACCTTCGCGCCCTGGGCCACCGCCGAGTTGAACTGCTGCTGTTGCTTGTCGGCACTGCCGTCGGCGTTGTTGTAGAGCGGCTTGCAGTCTGCGCACAGCTCCTTGAGGTGCTTCTCGAATCCTGGCCGGTCGTGGAGCTCATAGCGGGTCGAGCCGGTGTCGGGCATGAGGAACGCCACGGTTCCGCCGCCTCCTGCGCCTCCGTTGCCCGAACCGGAGTTGCTGCTACAACCGGCCACGGCGGTCGCCGTGATCAGCAGCGCGCCTGCGGTGGCACACCATCTCGTCTGCTTCGAACTCGTCATGGTCGATCTCCTTTGGTGTCCGGTCAGAGGTCGTTCAAGGTGGTTCAGCGGTGGTTCAAGAGGGGTTTGAATCGTGTCAAGTGCTAGTGGCGAGGGTAGGATCCGCCCTTGAATCGTGTCAAGCATCACATCCACCTGAGTTTGAGAGGCAGCCCACAGGTGCACTCCGACAGGCCACGGCGCGCGACGACGAAGGACGTCGCCGACCGCGCGGGGGTGTCACAGGGGACGGTCTCGAACTTCCTCAATCACCCGGAGTGGGTCAGCGCGCCCAAGCGCGAAGCGGTCGAGCGCGCGATCGCCGAACTGGGGTATGTCCGGCACGAAGCCGCCAGGCATCTGCGGACGGGCTACTCGCAGACGATCGGCATGCTCCTGCTCGACACCGACAACCCGGGATTCATCGATGCGGCTCGCGGCGTCGAGGACTACGCGATCGAGCGCGGCTGGAACGTGCTGATCGCGAACAGTGCGCGTGATCTGGAACGGGAGCGCACCTACCTCAGGGTTTACGCCGAGGCCAGGGTCGCGGGGGTGATCGTCGTACCGCACGACGAGTTCGACCGAGGCTCGCACGACATCCGGTCGGGCGGAATGCCCGCCGTCGTGATCGATCGCCTCGAGACCGGGCAGGGCAACATCTCGGTGGGCGTCAACGACCTCGTGGGAGGTCGCATCGCAGGCGAGCACCTCGTCGGGCTCGGACACCGGCGGGTCGCGTTCGTGGGAGATGCGTCGACGGCGACCCCGGTACACGACCGGATGGTCGGGCTGCGCGACGCGGTGACGAACGCCGGCGGCATCCTCGACGTCCTGCCGACCGAGCTGAGCGTCGACGGGGGCCGCCTGGTCGGCGCCCGGCTGGCCCGCCTGGCGCCGTCGCGTCGTCCCACGGCACTGGTGGCGGCCATCGACCTCATCGCCTTCGGGCTGTTGCAAGCGTTGCTCCAACACGGTGTGCGGGTGCCCGATGACTTCTCCCTGGTCGGCTACGACGACGTGCCCTTCAGCAAGCAACTGTCGGTCCCGCTGACGACTGTGCGGCGTCCGCACTACGAGATGGGCGCGATGGCTGCCGAGCTCCTGCTCGCGGCGATCTCCGGCGAGCTACCGCCGCAGCGGCACGTCGTGTTCGACCCCGAACTGGTCGTCAGGTGCTCGACGGCGCCGCACCGTTCAACCGCTGGGTGAGGAGCTCGGCGGTGTGCACCAGACCGCCTGCCAGTTTGCTGATCTCGGCGTCGGTGAGGGCGCGGCCGATCTGCAGCGAGATCACCATCGCCTGCCTGCGGTGGTGGTCGAATACGGGCGCGGAGATGACGCTGATGTCATGGCGCTGGCGGGCCGCCCCTTCGCCGCGCAGGTAGACCCGTTCCCCGACGTCGGAGACCATCTCGCCAAGGAGTGCGCGCAATTCCTGCGGCAGCGTGCTCGACATGCCGGCCATCATCGCGTAGAGCCGCCGCCCCCCAGGGGTCAGGCGCTCGACCAGATAGCCCGCGGTACGGCATTCCGCGACGACGCGCTCGAGACGCTCGGAGTCGGTGCGCAACGGGATCGTCGGCTCCTTGGCGAGCCAACTTCGCAACGCCTCGTCGTCCCACAACACGAACATCAGGCCCACCGGTGGGGCGAACGGATAGCTCTGCCCCACTCTCACCCCGACGTCGGCACCTGGCGGCCCGACGAGTTCGAGCAGGGTGATGCGGTCGTCGATCACTGCGGACAGGGCAGCGGTGGTGTCGTAGGTCATGGAGAGTCGGCGTAGCTCGTCGCGGGCGATGGGGCTCACCCGCATGGCCTCCTGCGCGGTATGCCCGAGCGAAATGAGCCTCGTCCCCAAGCGATACGTCTTGTCTCCGGCGTCGCGGATCAGGTAATCGGACTCCGTCAGGGTGGTCAGGATGCCGAGGCACGTCGGCTTGCTCAATCCGAGGCGACGGGCCAGTTCCGAGAGGCCGAAGCGGTCGTGGGGATGTTGAGCGAGGAAGTCGAGGATGGACACGACGCGCTCGGTCGGCGGGGAGGCCCGGTCCGTCATGCCGCTCCCATCCTCGAGCACGTTGACTCGAAATAGAACACGTTCTAGTGTCAGGTCGGAAAATCTACCAGCTCGGTCCAATATTGGACCAGCGTGGAATCGCAGGAGACAGCGCCGTCATGTACTCACAGCCGTTGGCAGACGCCATCGCCGAAGCCGAGAGCCTCGTCGCCGCCGCACCGTTCATCGAGTCAGAGGCCGACCTGCTCGAAGGCTTGCAGTA
>JAOPWT010000121.1 GCA_025965555.1 Mycobacterium sp. | reverse complement strand
GGTGCGCGCGAGGGCCGGGGGAAGCGCCATTCGAGGTGCGGAATCTCTCGACGTCGGCGAGGTGGTTGGTGCGCGGGAGGCGTTCCTGAGGGCGACGAAGCATTATCGTGCGGCCGAGCTCCTCCTTTGGGACTGTCCGTCGAAGGTGCTTGAGGCGCTGAGCCTTTCGAGATGCTCGCGGAGCTACTTCGTCCGAGCCGCTCAGATGCTGGACGGACCGTTCAGGCAGGTCGACATTCCATACGGGGGCGGCGAGCTCGCCGGCTACCTGTTCCTCGTCGACGGCAGCGGGCAACCGCGCCCGACATTGATCTACACCGGGGGTTTCACCTCGACCCGCGAAGAGGGCTACCTCGCCATCGGTGCGGCGGCGTTGCGGCGCGGCTACAACTTCCTGGCGTATGACGGGCCGGGTCAGGGTTCGATGATCCGGGAGGAGAAGGTGCCGATGCGCCCGGACTGGGAGAACGTGCTCGGCCCGGTCGTCGACTACGCACTGACCGTCCCCGAGATCGACGACGACAAGATCGTGCACTTCGGCCACGGCCTCGGCGGCTACTTCGTCGCGCGCCATGCGGTGCACGACCACCGGTCTGCGGCGATCGTCTGCAACGACGGCATGACGACGTTCTACGCGTCCTACCCGCCGATCCCGGAACCGATCCTCGAGCTCATCGAGGACGGACACGACGACGAGGCGATTCCCATGCTCGAGGTGCTGATGAACGAGGATGCCGACGCCCGGTGGGGTCTGCGGAACGGTCAATGGGTGTACGGCACCGACACCACCGTCGACTACGTCCGCAGGACGGCCGAGTACACCTTGACGGCGACCGACGTCCGCAAGATCACCACGCCCGCGCTCGTTCTGGAGGGCGAGGACGAGACGGTGTTCGTCGGCCAAGCGGCCAACTTCTCGCGTGCGATGACGGCGCCCGTCCACCACGTCGTCACACGCCACGCCGATGCTGCGATGCACCAGAAGGTCTTCGACTATCTGGCGCTCCAGTTGCGGTAGACCGCTCAGGAGTCGGGAATGCCCGATTGCAGCTTCGCCATCACCTGTTCGAGGTTGAAGGAGGCCGACTTCTGGCGCTGTGGGAACTCGACGAGAGTCTGGAGCATCGTCGCGACGTACTGCTGAGCGGGGGTGAAGACCCAGACCCGGTCGATCATCCAGTCGAAGTAGGTGTTCGACGTGATGTCGGCGCGTTCGTAGGGATCGGTGCGCAGGTTGAACAGCTTCGGCGCGCGCAACACCGTGTACGGCTCGAGCCAGATGCGCAGCGTGCCGACCGCGCGTTGCTCCATGAAGACGATCTTCCAATTGTCATAGCGGACGGCCGTGAGATCGCCGTCGTCGGAGACGTAGAAGAAGTGCTGGCGCGGACTTCCGTCGGTCTTGCCGGTGACGTAGTCCAGTTGGTTGTGCCCGTCGAGATGGACTTTGAACGTGGTGCCGTTCAGATCGGTTCCGGCGCGAAGCCGCTCGGCGATGTCCGGGTCGCCCGCGGCGGCGAGCAGGGTCACGAACCAGTCGTTGTGACTGACGATACCGTTCAGCACGGTGCCCGCCGGAATGTGTCCAGGCCAACGGAGCATCGCCGGAACCCGGTATGCGCCTTCCCAGTTCGAGTTCTTCTCATTGCGGAACGGCGTCATCCCGGCATCCGGCCAGCTGTTCATGTGCGGGCCGTTGTCGGTCGAGTACATGACGATGGTGTCGTCGGCGATCCCAAGTTCGTCGAGGGTGTTCAGCAGGTCGCCGACGATGTCGTCGTGATCCAGCATCGTGTCGTGGTACTCCGACTGCCACCGCCCCGACCGGCCGACGCTCTGGGGTTTCGGGTGGGTGCGGAAGTGCATGTGAGTGGAATTGAACCAGACGAAGAAGGGTCTTTCCGCCTCGTTCTGGCGCTTGATGAAATCGATTGCGGCGTCGCGGAACTCGTCGTCGCACGTTTCCATCCGCTTCTTGGTCAGTGGGCCGGTGTCCTCGATGCGCTGCGTGCCGTCACCATTCGCCCAGGTGTGCAGCACGCCCCGCGGCCCGAACTTCTTCCGGAACTCCGGATCCTTCGGGTAGTCGACGTTCTCCGGCTCCTCCTCGGCATTGAGGTGATACAGATTCCCGAAGAATTCGTCGAAGCCGTGCATCGTCGGCAGGAACTCGTCGCGGTCGCCCAGGTGGTTCTTGCCGAACTGGCCGGTGGCGTAGCCCTGCGCCTTCAACGCCGTCGCGATGGTCGGGTCCTCCGCCTGCAGCCCCAGCGGTGCGCCAGGCATCCCGACCTTCGTCATCCCGGTGCGGTAGGGGTTCTGGCCCGTGATGAACGCGGCGCGCCCGGCAGTGCAGCTCTGCTCGCCGTAGTAGTCGGTGAACAGTGCCCCCTCGGCAGCGATGCGGTCGATGTTCTTGGTCTGGTAGCCCATCACGCCCTTGCTGTAGCAGCTCAGGTTGCTCTGGCCGATGTCATCGCCCCAGATGATCAGGATGTTCGGCTTGTCGGTCACGGTCCCCTGCCTTTCGACGCGGGCGCCACCTTCTGGACGCCTACCCGCAGAACGGTAGGCGAACGAGTCATCGTTGGCGTCAGTTCGGTCATGCCGGAGCGTCAGGGTTTGAAGAGTTCCCGCAGGGTCGGATAGATGGTGACGTAGCGCTGGTACAGCGATTCATACGTCGCGGCGACGTCGGCCCGCGGAGTGAAGGTCCGCTCGGTCCTGGCCATCTTCGTGGCGGCGGTAGCTAGGTCGGGATGGACGCCGACGGCGCAGGCGGCGAGCATCGCGGCACCGAGTGCCGTCGTCTCCGATTCCGCGCAGACATCGAGCCTGCGGCCCGTCACGTCCGCGATGAGCTGTGACCATGTCGCACTGCGCGATCCGCCCCCTGTGGTCAGGAAGTGGGTCACCCGCTTGCCGGTGTCGGCTTCGACTCCGTCGGTCTGCAGTCGGGTTTCGAACGCGATGCCCTCCAACAACGCCCGGTACAGGTGCGCGCCGGTGTGCGCGCCCGACCATCCGATGACCGCCCCGCGGGCATCGCCGTCCCAATAGGGAGTTTGCGCGCCGTTCCAATAGGGCAGCGCGACCAGCCCCTCACATCCAGGGGCGATCGCGGCCGCACGCTTCTCGAGGTCCTCCTCGCGCGCGACCTCGCAAGCGCCCGTGGGGGTTTCGGCTAGCAGCGATGGCGAAAACCGGTCGACGAACCAGGAGATCAGGTAGGTGCCGGACTGGGTGAAGGTCTCCAGGAGGTAGCCACGGCCGGGCGCGTCGAGCACCGTTCGGTACCGCCGTGACCACAGGTACTCGGGCGACGCATAGCCGGCGACGAGTGCGGTTCCGACGTTGAGGTACATGGCATCCGGCTCCGCAAGGCCGGTCCCCAGCGCCGCGCACTGGCCGTCTCCCGCCCCCGCCACGACGGGGGTGCCGTCGTTGAGGTTGAGGCGGGCCGCGACCTCTTGACTCAGGGCGCCGATGACCGTGCCCGGCGCGACGATCTCGGGGAGTTGCGACGGGTCGACACCGGCGATGGCGCACAGCGGCTCCGACCACTGCTGCGTCGCGAGGTCCATCAGACCCATCGAGTCGCCACTGGACGCACTCGTCACCCAGCGGCCGGTCAATTTCGCATTGAGAAAGGCGGAGACGTCGCCGATTCGCGCGCTGCGACGCAGGGTCTCCGGTTCGTGTTCGCGTAGCCAGGCCAGCTTGAAGATCGAGGGGGTGATGTCGGGAACGCGTCCCGAGATCCGGTGCGTCTCGTCGGAACCGTAACGCGCCACCTGCGGCACTGACCTGCCGTCAGCCCAGACGATGGCGGGACGGATCGGACGACCGTCGGCGTCGAGGCAGACGAACGTCTCGCGCTGGTGGGTGACGACGAGCGCCGCGATTCGCGCGGTGTCGACGTGCGCTGTGGCCAGCGAAATGGCCGCCGACGTCGCAGTCCACCAGTCGTCGGCATTCTGCTCGTGTCGGCCGGGAGCGGGGCGTTCCAGGGCGAAGGACTGCTTGCCCGACGAGACGGAGTGTCCGTCTGCGGTGAACACGACGGCCTTCGCCCCGCTGGTGGAGCAGTCGACGGCGAGCAACAGGTCGTTCATCGTCGAATCCTCGCAGGCGGCCGGCTGGATTGGAGCCACGACATGGTGTTAGTTATAACATGTCGTCTGTTATAAAGGGATGACTTGTCGCTACCAAAACCCGATACCCGGAAGAGACGTGATGACATGTCCGAGTCTGCAGCAGCCCTCGACGCGGCCCGCGAAGAGGTCGTCAGGGTCGCCAGGCGGATGACGACGGATCGACTGGTGGTCGGGACGTCAGGAAACGTCTCGGTACGGGTGGGCGATCTGGTCTGTGCCACGCCATCGGGGGTGGATTACGCGACGATGACCGCGGCGGACGTGCCCATTATCCGGCTGGACGGCACGGTCGTTCGTGGCGACCTCACCCCGACCACCGAACTACCGATGCATCTGCGTTGTTACCGGGATTTCGACGCGGCCGCGGTGGTTCACACGCATTCGGTTGCAGCAACGGCACTTTCGCTACTGCGCGATACCGTCCCCCTGGTGCACTATCAGGCGGCGATGTTCGGCGGGCAGGTCCGGGTGGCCCCGTACCGCACATACGGCACCGACGACCTGGCTGATGCGATGGCGTGGGCCCTCGACGGGCGCAGCGCGTGCATTCTGGCCAACCACGGCACCATTGCCTACTCGCATTCGCTG
>JAOPWT010000335.1 GCA_025965555.1 Mycobacterium sp. | reverse complement strand
CCGCCTCCTCCGCTTCGGCCTCTTCTGCGACCGCGGCGTTCAGTTCGCCTTCGGCGGCATTGAGCGTCTCGAGCAGTTTCTCGTAGCGCCGACGAGCCGTCGCGACCTTGGCCGTTCGTGCGGAGAGCACCTCGGTGGCGCCGGCGTGCACCTGCTCGGCGGCCTCGGAGTTGGCGCGTGCCGAGGCCACGCGCGCCTCCACGGCGGCCACCTCGGCTTCGGCCGCCTGCTCGGATCGCTCGGGCTCTGTCTTGGGCTGCGCCTTCGGCACCGGCCCCACCGTCGTGGCCGACCCGAATTCACCGAAGCCGGACCACCGTTCGGCCCTTTCCAATCGACCCAGTCGAGCGGCGACGTCGGGATCGGCGATGGCCGCCTGGAGCGTGTCCGTCACGTCGTTGCGCAATGCGGCGGGCGGCTCGGCGTATCCGGCGGCCGCCAACCCACCCCGGACCAAGCCGTCGATCAACTTGCGCTGCATCCCGGTCAGTTCCCGGATGCGTGGCCCGTCCATCGCAGCGTGGGCGGCCTTCAACGACTCGGTCAGCTCCTTCAGCCGCGGCCGCGCGGTCGGGTCGCGGCGCACCAGTAGGTTCACCACCCACGCCGCCGCGGTCGGCCTCCGGGCGGAGCCGATCAGCTTGGCGTCGTCCGCGTCGCCGCGCTTCTTGGCCGCCGCGGCCAGTTCCTTGCGGCGCGCCAGGAATTCTTCGGGAGCCACGCCGTACAGGTCGTCAAGGTCGTCCTGGAGACCGATTCCCCGGTCGCTGCGCTCCTGCCCGCCGGTGGTCACAGTGGCGACGCTCCGCGCAGGTGCTCGAAGATCAACGAGGTCTGGGTGCCCGCCACGTCGGCGTCGGCGTTGAGGTTCTCCACCACGAACGACCGGAGGTCGTCGGTGTCGCGCGCGGCGACGTGGAGGATGAAGTCGTCGGCACCGGCGAGGAAGTACACGTCCATCACCTGAGGGCGCTTGCGAATGTGCTCGATGAAGGTGCCGATCTTGCCCCTGGCATTCGACTGCAAGCTCACGGAGATCATCGCCTGCAGCGAGAGTCCGATGGATGCGGGGTCGATGTCGGCGTAGAAACCGCGGATGACGCCGATGTCCTGGAGCCGTCGCACCCGCCCGTGACAGGTGGATGGCGCGATCCCCACCAAGTCGGCGAGCGCGCTGTTGGACATCCTGGCGTCACCGTGCAGCGCGGTCAGAATGCGCCGGTCGGTGTCGTCGAGGTCAGCGGCTCGAACATTCTTCGGCGACGCCGGGCTTGGCGCGACCAACTTCGAAGATCGTTCTGACATTTGTCGATCGTAACGAATCTCCATCGTCACTGTTGTGCATCAGCCGAATGTTCTTCACAATTTAGGCACCAGAACACCAACATAGGAGCGGTCATGCGCGTCGGAATCCCGACCGAGATCAAGAACAATGAGTACCGGGTGGCCATCACTCCGGCCGGCGTCGCAGAGCTGACCCGTCGCGGTCACGAGGTGCTCATCCAGGCCGGTGCCGGCGACGGCTCGGCGATCTCCGACCGCGACTTCAAGGCCGCAGGCGCACAGATGGTCGACACCGCCGACGAGGTCTGGGCCGAAGCCGACCTGCTGCTCAAGGTCAAGGAGCCCATCGAGGCCGAGTACGCCCGGATGCGCAAGGGCCAGACGCTGTTCACCTACCTGCACCTCGCCGCGTCGAAGCCATGCACCGATGCGCTGATGGCATCAGGCACCACGTCGATCGCCTACGAGACCGTCCAGACCGCCGACGGCGCCCTCCCCCTGCTGGCTCCGATGAGCGAGGTCGCTGGCCGCCTCTCCGCACAGGTCGGCGCCTATCACCTGATGCGGAGCCATGGTGGCCGCGGCGTTCTGATGGGCGGAGTCCCCGGCGTCGCACCGGCCGAGGTCGTCGTCGTCGGTGGCGGTGTGGCCGGCTACAACGCCGCCAGGGTCGCCAAGGGCATGGGCGCACACGTCACCGTCTTTGACCTGAACGTCAACACCCTGCGCAAGATCGACGGAGAGTTCAACGGCGGCATCGAGACCCGCTACTCGTCGATGCTGGAGCTCGAAGAAGCCGTCAAGATGGCCGACCTGGTCATCGGCGCGGTGCTCGTTCCCGGCGCGAAGGCTCCCAAGCTGGTCACCAACTCGACCGTCGCGGGCATGAAGTCGGGCGCGGTACTGGTCGACATCGCCATCGATCAGGGTGGGTGCTTCGAGGACTCGCACGCCACCACGCACGACGACCCCACGTTCGCGGTGCACGACACCGTCTTCTACTGCGTCGCCAACATGCCGGGTGCGGTGCCGCGGACCTCCACCTTCGCGCTGACCAACGCGACCATGCCGTACGTGCTCAAGCTGGCCGACAAGGGTTGGCAAGCGGCGTGTGCCGCGGACGCCGCACTGGCCAAGGGCCTTTCGACGCACGAAGGTGCGCTGGTTTCCGAGCAGGTGGCCTCCGACCTGGGCTTGCCCTTCACCGACCCGGCGGCCCTGCTCGCCTGACAGACCTGCTTCACCCATCGCCCGGCTGACCCTGCGTCGGCCGGGCGATGTGCATTTTGGGCCTTGAGCCAAATCGTCTGCCACTGAACAATCCGGAAGGAGTCGTGAGACGGGAGAAGCGGTGGGCACACTGGTTTCACTGAACGTGGGAATGCCCGAGGACGTGCAATGGCGCGGCAACACGGTGCACACCGGCATCTACAAGACCCCGGTCGACGGACCGAAGATGGTGCGACGGCTCAACATCGACGGCGACGGTCAGGGTGACCTGGCGGGTCACGGTGGCGAACAACGCGCCGTGATGGTCTACCAGGTCGAGTCCTACGACTACTGGAAGGCCCGGCTCGGGCGCGACGATCTGAGGCCCGGCCAGTTCGGGGAGAACTTCACCATCTCGGGACTCAGCGACCACGACGTCTGCATCGGCGACCGGTACCGCATCGGCGACGCCGAATTCGAAGTGACCCAGCCGCGGGTCACCTGCTATCGAGTCGGTATGCGCCTCGGCGAGCCGGACATGCCCAATCTGCTTGTCTCCCATCATCGTCCGGGTTTCTACCTGCGGGTCATCACCGAGGGGTGGGTTCGGGCCGGTGACGCCATCGTGCAGACCCGGCGCGGACGGCACGAGCTCAGCGTCGCCGACGTCGACGCGCTTCTCTATCTGCCCGACCGGAACTCCGACCAACTGCGCAAGATCGTCGACGTCCCAGCGCTCAGCCCCGGCTGGCAGCAGTCCTTCCGCGACATGCTCGCCGCCGACCACGACTCCACCGCCGGCATCGCGCCGCCCATCGGGACCGAGCCGGGATGGAGTGGGTTCCGTCGGTTGCGCGTCTCGTCGATCACCCCGGAGAGCCTCGACGTCCTGTCCATCCATCTCGATGCCGACGACGACACACCACTGCCGGCCCCCCTGCCGGGTCAGTACCTCACCCTCAGGGTGCTCGGCGCGGGAGAACCACCACCGGTGCGCAATTACTCGCTGTCCGCGGATCCCGCCGCAGCCGGTTACCGGATCAGCATCAAACGCGAAGCCCACGGCCAGGTCAGTTCGTGGCTGCACGCCAACCTTGGGGCAGGATCCGTCCTCGACGTGGCAGCGCCCCGCGGAGACTTCTACCTCGGCGACGCCACCACGCCGGTCGCGCTGATCTCCGCAGGTGTCGGCATCACCCCCATGCTCGCGATGCTGCACGCGCTGGCCGCGGCCCGCAGTCAACGCGACGTGTACTGGCTCCACACCACCCGCAACGCCGACACCCATGCCTTCGCGGCCGAAGTCGACGACCTCGTCGGGCACTTGCCGCACATCCACCGACACGTCTTCTACACCGCAGGCGATCCCACCGGTGCGGACGTCACCCGCGGTCGTCTCGACCTGAAAGCCATCGCGGCGTTGAAGCTGCCCGGCGACACCGACGCGTATCTGTGCGGACCCCAAGGCTTCATGGCGGCGATGCGCAACGCGCTCGGCGCAGTAGGGATTGCCCAGGAGCGCATCCATGCCGAATCATTCGGCGCGTTGGCCTCCATCAACCCCGGCGTCGTCGCCGCCCCGCATCCACCGCCCCATCAGCCCGCCGGAGCGCCGGGTGATGGACCGCGAATCACCTTCACGCGCAGCGCAATCGCCGTCAACTGGTCACCCGAATACCACAGCCTGCTCGAACTGGCCGAGGCGTGCGACGTGCCCACCCGGTATTCGTGTCGAAGCGGCGTATGCCATACCTGTGTGACCGACGTGCTCGACGGCACGACCGTCTACCGCGCGCCACCTCTCGAGGAGCCGGCTGCAGGAACGGTCCTGGTGTGCATCGCCGTGCCGGGCAGTGATCTCGTCCTTGATCTGTAGCGAGCACCGGTGGCTAGCTGGGCCTCTCGGCGGACAGATACGGCAGCACCAGCGTCGTCACCTCACCGATGAGGGGCCTGAGGGCTTCGGCCTTCGGATCATCGGTCCGCGACCTCGTCATGATCGACAGCACGGCACGCCTGCCGTCGGGACCGTAGACGATGCCGACGTCGCTGGTGCTGCCGTAGTCACCGCTGCCCGTCTTGTCGGCACTCGTCCACCGCGGCGGCAGACCGGCGCGCAGGCTCGAGGTCTGATTGGCCCGCATCCACTGTTCGAGTTGGTCGCGCTGCGCACGTGCCAAAGCGTCACCGGTGAGTAGTCGCTCGTAGCCGGCGCCGAGCGCACGGGGTGTACTGGTGTCCCGCGGATCACCCGGTATCGCCGAGTTCAGCTCCGTCTCCCCGTGTCTCGTCCAGTTGAAGATTGCGAGGGATGCCCCGCGCTTGCTTGGGTTCGCAATGTAGGTCTGGACGACCCCGGTGCAAGTTGTCCAGATTTACCTTGCAATTTCGGCGACCGGCGCACCCGGGCGTGTTGAGCGTGCGGGCGTTGTCGCGGAACGAGAAGTTCGCTGCGCTGGTCGCCGCCGCGGGCTACCTGCCCTGGCGTTGTCCGGGTCCGTACGACTGCCCGCAGTTGGGCCTGTGGCGGCTGCGGCGACCGATGAGTTTTGGCCTGCGGGCAGTCTGTCTCTACATGACTGTGCTGATGGAGGGAATCTCGTTCGGTGAGTCGCCGCGGTGGCACGACC
>JAOPWT010000328.1 GCA_025965555.1 Mycobacterium sp. | reverse complement strand
ACGGGCAGACCAACATCGACGAAGAAGTCCTGGCCTGCGGGGCCGACAACCGCCTCGCCGAAACGGGGTGGACCACCCGTATCCGCCACGGCATCGCCGAATGGATTCCGCCCCCACCACTCGACGTCGGCCAACCCCGCATCAACTACTACCACCACCCCCAACGCCTCCTCGCCGACCCAGGACCCCAAGCCACGGACGGCTCGGTGCCGCCGAATTCGTCGCGGCGGGGGACGCCGCCTGAGTAGGTTGGTGCGATGGCCAATCCCACGCTGCGCGCGTTGTCCGAACTTCCACTGACGCCGGCACCGCTGGCCGAGTCGACGCTCGTCTTGATCGACTGCCAGAACACCTACACCTACGGCGTCATGGAGCTCGAGGGCGTGCAAGCGGCGTTGGACGAGGCTGCGACCCTGCTCGAGCGCGCACGTTCGGCGGGCATCCCCATCATCCACGTCCAGCACTCGGACGGTCCGGGTTCGCTGTACGACATCGAGGGGGAGAGCGGTGCCATCGTGACGCGGGTCGCTCCGCGTGAAGGTGAAGCCGTGGTGGTCAAGCAGTATCCGAATTCCTTCGTGGAGACCGACTTCGACGAGAAGCTGAAGGCGGTCGGTGCCGGAAACCTGGTGATCGCCGGCTTCATGACGCACATGTGCGTGAACTCGACGGCGCGCGGCGCCTTCAACCACGGCTATGCGCCGACGGTCGTGGCCGCCGCCACCGCCACGAGGTCGCTGCCCGGGGTCAGCGGTGAGCCCGTATCCGCCGCCGCGATGCAGTCGGCGAGCCTGGCGGGCATGGCCGACCTGTTCGCCGTCGTCGTGGCTGGCGGGGCGGGCATCCCCGACTGAGAATGAACGGATGACCCGACCCTCGACCCAGATCAGCCGTCTCAGCGAGAAACAGGACACGTCGCGCAGCGCCCTCGAAGCCCTCCTGGACAGCACGCCGCTGGCGACCGTCGCCCTGGTCCGCGACGGCCATCCGGTCATCTTTCCGACCGGATTCGCGAGGATCGCCGACCACTTGGTGATCCACGGGTCGACGGGTTCACCCTGGCTCAGGGCGCTGGCGACGGGGGTTCCTGCGGCGGTGTCGGTGACCACCTTGGATGGCGTGGTCGTGGCCCGCAGCGCATTCGAATCGTCGTTCCGCTACCGCAGCGCGGCGCTCTTCGGCACCTTCGAGAAGGTGCCCGACGTCGACAAGGTCGGCCTCCTCGAGATCCTGACCGACACGTTCGTCCCAGGTCGGGTCGCGGAGCTGCGGCCCAGCAACCGCAAGGAACTCGCGGCGACGCTGGCCCTGAAAATGCCCATCGGTGAGGACAACTGGTCCTTGAAGGTCAGCGCGGGTTGGCCCGAGGACCCCGAGGAGGACGTCGCGGGGTCGGCGTGGGCGGGAGTCGTGCCGATGGCGGTGACCTACGGGGTCCCTGAGCCTGCGCCAGATCTCACCCCTGGCACCCCGCTGCCCGGGTCGGTGCTGGCGATGACGGGCACCATGCGCAACGCGCCCCCCTCAGTCCAGTAGCCCGGTGCGCCGGTAGAGGTCCGTCCGCCGGTCCCCGTGCACGTCGTTGTTCTCGTTGAACCGTTTGATGCGCGACTCGGCCAGGTCGACGTCGGCGGCGATGGTTCCCGGCTCCCCATACTGGGCGACCACCATCGGATAGCCGTCGGCGTCGGTGATGACACTGCCTCCGATCCACTTCACGCCGCGCTCCTCGCGGGCGCGGTCACAGACCGCGATGGGCATCCGGTTCACGCCCGCACCGGCCAGGGCCCGCACCATCTCGGTCGGTCGCTCACCGTCCGGGCGGGGGAGCAGCGGCCAGTTGACCGGCGCGCACAGCAGATCCGCGCCTTCGAGTGCCACCGCCCGCACCCACTCGGGGAACTCGATGTCGTAGCAGACCATCACGCCGATGCGGCCGTGGGCGGTGTCGACTAGAAGCGGAAGGTCGTCGGCCCGATCGAAGACGTTGTTCTCGGTATCCCACAGATGCGCCTTGCGGTAGACGCCGCGCAGTCCGGTCGGGTCGACGACGACAGCGGCGTTGTAGACCTTGTCGCCCGCGGCCTCCGGGAATCCGGCGACGATGGTCAGGTCGAACGCTTCGGCGAGGTTGGCCCAGTCGGTGATCGACGGTCCGTCGCGGGTCTCGGCGAGCGATACGAGTTCGGCGCGATCGGCGAACACGTAACCCGACGATGCGAGTTCGGGCAGCACGACGATCTGCGCGCCGTCGCGGGCCGCCTCCTCGATCGCCGACCTCGCGGTGGCCTGGTTGCCGATGGTGTCACCGATCGCCAACGGGATCTGACAGCAGGTGACGCGGGTAGTCATGTGTTGATCGTGGCGCATCCATGCGAGGTTCGCAGCCAGGTCGGTGGCATGATTCGCATCATGCGGATGTCGGCCAAGGCGGAGTATGCCGTCCGGGCCATGGTGCAACTGGCCACGGTCACCGAAGGCGAGCTCGTCAAGACCGACGATCTGGCCAAGGCGCAGGGCATCCCGCCGCAGTTCCTCGTCGACATCCTCTCCGACCTACGCACCGACCGGCTGGTGCGCAGCCACCGCGGCCGCGACGGCGGCTACGCGCTGGCCAGGGCCGCTGCCGAGATCAGCATCGCCGACGTGCTGCGCTGCATTGACGGCCCGCTGGCCAGTGTCCGCGACATCGGTCTCGGCGACCTGCCGTACTCCGGGCCGACGGTCGCGTTGACCGACGTCTGGCGGGCGTTGCGCGCCAGCATGCGTTCGGTGCTGGAGGAGACCAGCCTCGCGGACGTCGCGACGGGCGACCTGCCCGGGCACGTTGCCGCGCTCGCGGGCGACTACGTGGGCCAGGAGGAGGAGCGCGGTCACGGCTAGGGTCTGGGCCCCTACCGACTGCGCGTTCTCGGCGCGGGTGCTCAGCCGCCGGACCCGTACGGCCGGGTGATGATCTCCAGGTAGTGACCGGCGGGATCCTGGAAGTACACCCCCCGTCCACCGTCGTGGTGATTGATCTCGCCAGGATGCGCACCCCGTGGGTCGGCCCAATGCTGTTGTCCGCGTTGCTGAATGCGGCCGTAGATCGCGTCGAACTCAGCCTCGCCGACCAGGAAGGCGTAATGCTGCGGGTGGATGTCTTGGTCCTCGGGCGCCCTGGCGAAGTCCAGGCTGACGCCGTGGTCGAGCGCGACCGCGAGAAAGGGGCCGAACTCCTTGGCTGGCGCCAAGCCGAAGAGTTCGGTGAAGTAGTTCGCCGACTCCTCGCGGTTCTTGGCAGCCACGATGGTGTGATTGAAACTGATGGCCATGTCAATCCAGTGAACCACCATGGGTGCGCCCAGCACAGCGTTGCAGGATGTAGCCATGAGTTTCGACATGCGCTCGCTCGACAAACCCGTGATCGTCGCGCCGATGGCCGGAGGGCCGACGACGCCGGAGCTTGCTGCTGCGGGGTCGAACGCAGGTGGGCTCGGCTTCCTGGCCGCCGGCTACCTGACGGCCGAGGTCTTCGCCGAACGCGTCACGGCAGCGCGCAGCCTGACGACGGGACCACTCGGCGTGAACCTGTTCGTCGTG
Source organism: Mycobacterium sp. (assembly GCA_025965555.1). Lineage (GTDB taxonomy): Bacteria > Actinomycetota > Actinomycetes > Mycobacteriales > Mycobacteriaceae > Mycobacterium. Next base: position 5,035 of record JAOPWT010000328.1, on the reverse strand, counting down.
CGGTCGAGTGCGGCCCGGTCCGAAGCGATCCAGCAATATGCGCAGGCGCTTGCCGACGAGTCGGAGCACTACGGAGTCCGCCTCGGGGAGGCGAGATTCGACGATGACGCCTGGTCCGCGAAGCTCGACGTGGTGCTGGATCTCAAACCAGAAGTCGTGTCGTTCACGTTCGGTCTGCCAGAGGCGGCGGACTGTGCCCGGCTGAGCGCAGCGGGCATCTCGACCGTCGCCACGGTGACCACCCTCGCAGAGGCAGAGGCAGCCGTCGCCTGCGGCGTGGACGCCGTTGCCGTGCAAGGGCCTGCGGCAGGAGGACACCGCGGCACACTCAATCCCGTGGCGTTGCCGCCGACCCAGCCGCTGGATCAGCTGCTGCGCGCGACGACGATTGCGCTCGACGTCCCGGTGATCGCGGCTGGTGGTCTGATGACCGCCACCGACGTCGCCGACGTGCTGGTGTCGGGTGCCGTGGCGGCGCAACTCGGAACCGCGTTCCTGTTGGCGGACGAGGCAGGGAGCAGCCCGGTGCACCGTGCGGCGCTGCGCGATCCCCAGTTCACCGAGACGGCCGTCACGCGGTGCTTCTCGGGTCGCTACGCGCGCGGTCTACGCAATCGCTTCATCGACGAGCACGACAGGCAAGCCCCCTTGGGCTACCCCGAGATTCACTACCTGACGAGTCCCGTGCGGGCGGCGTCGGTCCGGGCAGGTGACCCGCACGCCGTAAACATCTGGGCGGGCACCGGTTTCAAGAAGGCCATCGCGGGATCCGTCGCCGAGATCATGGCATCGCTGGTGTGAGCGCTCGCGCTTGAGCAGTCGCATCACCGCGGGCGGCTCAAGCCGTCCACCGAGACGTCGCCGGTGACGGATCGGACCGTCACCGTGGCGGCCGCCCGCGTGGCGTCGTTGGTCTTCGGTACCTGGACGCTCGTGGTGCCGCCCGACGCGTTGACCAGATACGGGCCTGGCGCAGGAAGCGAGATCGCGACGTCTCCGGTACCGGTGGTGGCGTCGACCGTCCGCGGTGCGGCGTCCTTGAAGTCGACGGTGACGTCACCATCCAGGGTGTCGACGACGAATGACTCGGTGACGGACGCGGGTTCGCGCGTCGCGACGTCACCGTCCTGCGTGTGGATTTCGACGCGGCGGGCCCCGCCACCCAACACGACGTCACCGTCGGTGGTGTCCACGACGACCTGGTCCAGGTCGGTCTGGGTGACCAGTACGCCCCGGTGCTGGCGAACCGTGACCGACAGGCGTCGGGCCAGCTCTGGCGGCAGGATCACGTTGACCTCGCCTGCACTGTCCCAGTGGCCCAACGGGAATCCGTCCCAGCCGGCGAACGGGGAAGGTGCGCCGTCGACGCTCAGACGAGTGGTGCCTGCCTGTTCGGTGATCTGCAGGTTGCGGTCGCCTGCCCCCGACGAGTTGAGCAGTCGCATCCTGACCCGCGGCTCACGGGCGTCGCGGTCGGCGGTGATCCGCACTGCCGCGGGCACGTTGCCGATGTCGATCACCAGCGCCTTGGTGCTTGCGGGAAGTGTCTTCTCGTCGGCGGCGACTCGCAACGTGCTGACTCCCCACGACGTCACGCCGAGTGCGACGACGCAGCCGACGACCAGGGCCGCGGCGGTGATGACGAGCAGGGCCCGCACGGCGGTGCGTGATCCCGGGGAAAGCGGCGGCGGCGCCGAGGCGGCGGGCGGGCCTGGTGGCGGGGGAGCGATAGTGGTCATGGCGTAAGTCCGTTCGGCTGTTCAGGATTCGAGGTATTGGAGGACGGCGAGGACGCGGCGGTTCTCGCTCTCGTCGGGAGCCAGGCTCAACTTGGCGAAGATGGAGGCGATGTGTTTTTCAGCCGATCCGACCGAAACGTGGAGGGCACCCGCGATGGCGGAGTTCGCCCGCCCCTCCGCCATCAACTGGAGCACTTCGAGCTCACGCGGGGTGAGTGAGTCGAGCGTGGACCGCTGCCTCGACCGGACCAGGATCTGCGAGACCACCTCCGGGTCGAGCACGGTGCCACCGCCGCCAACGACTCGAACCGCGTCGAGGAACGAGGGAACGTCGGCCACGCGGTCCTTGAGCAGGTAGCCGAATCCTCTCGTGTCCGAGGCGATCAGGTCGGCGGCGTAGCGCTCCTCCACGTAGTGCGACAGGACGAGCACCGGTGATTCCGGGTTCTGACTGCGCAGCAGCGCCGCGGCGCGGATGCCCTCGTCGGTGAACGTCGGTGGCATGCGGACGTCCAGGATGGCCAGGTCCGGTCTCATCTCGTTGACGATGCGCAACAGATCGGTGGCGTCGGACACGCCTGCCACCACCAGGTGCCCCGCGTCGGTCAGGATGCGCTCGATGCCTGCCCGCAGGAGCGCGGAGTCCTCGGCGATCACGATCCGCATGGGAGCACCACCGTCACGATGGTCGAGCCGGTCTCGGGGCTGGACACCTCGAAGGTGCCCCGTGCCGCTCGTACGCGTTCCCCGAGACCACGCAACCCGGTCGCGTCGTCGTCGGCCGTGACCGCCGCTCCGCCGACGCCGTCGTCGAACACCGACACGTGCAGCGCGTCGATGGACTCGTCGAACCGGACTGTGACAACCGCCTGACTGGCTCGCGCATGTTTGGCCACATTGGTCAGCGCCTCGGCGACGACGAAGTAGGCGACCGATTCGACTTCGTCCGGCAGTCGTCGCGGCAGGTACACGTTCAACGACGTTGGCACGCCGGAGGTTTCGATGCGCTGAACCACCGATGACAGGGCGGCGTCCAAGCCGCGGTCGGCCAAGATGGTCGGCGCGATGCCGCGCACGACGTTGCGCAGTTCGACGAGTGCGCTCTTGGCGTCATCGTGGGCCTCGCCGATGAGTTTCTTGGCCTGAGGTAGGTCGCTGTCGAGTTTGGTCTGCGCCAGGCCGATCGTCATGGCCAGTGAGACGAGTCGGGGTTGCACGCTGTCGTGCAGGTCGCGCTCGATGCGGTGCCGCTCGGTCTGCGCCGAGGACACCGCGCCCTGACGCGCGTCGCTCAGTGCGCTGACCTCGTGTTGAAGCGCGGCGGTCGCCGACGGCGGGAGCAGCCAGCGGTCGATGGATGCGTCGAGGAGGGGCGCGAAGACCACGATGGCGACGGCGGCGACCAGCGCGACGAGGGCCAACAGCCACGCCAGCGGCGGCGAGACGAACCACAGTCCGGCTTCGGCGTCGCTGTTGTTGATCGCGGTCGCGACGGCGGGGCCTGCGAAGGCGAACACCATCAGAGCCAAGGCGACACCGGTGACGAACATGTCATAGGTCAGGCGCAGATAGTGGTGTGCGGCACCCTTCCAGAATCGTGCGCTGCTGACGTCGAGCCACAACTTGTGCGCCCAGCGCTGGAAACCGTTGTACGACGAGATCTTTCGCTGCGGTATCGGGATGCCGAACCCGAAGACGGCCTCGCTGCGAATGCGCTCCACTCGCTCGACACCACGCATCAGGTAGATGAACACGACGGCGGCCAAGGCGAATCCGACGACCGACGGAATCGAGGAGATGGCCACGATGAGCAGCGTCAGCGGGATCCAAAACCACAGCACGCCGATCGCCGCGCCGGTCAGCATCGAGGCCGAAGGCACCACGCCGATCCGACGGTGGCGGACGGAGTCGTCCTGCCGGGGAAGCGGTTCATCCAGCGTCATTGCGACCATCCCTCAAACCTAGGGAGTCGACTCGGGTGCGGGTATGGCGTTTTCCCGAGACCCGCCTGGGGGATAACCCCCGCATCGGCGGCGGTCCGCCGAATGCGCGTGCGATGAGTTTTTCGGCCTGCGGATGTCTGACCCGGTATCAGATCATCCACGAAAGAGGAGCGTGCCATGAACGTCGAAGCCAGCCAGTTCACCCCTTCGGCTCCAGCGCCAGGTCGCGGTCGGTCGGCCGGGCGGATCGGCGTCGTGATCAGCGTGCTGGTCGGCGCCTTCCTGGTGTTCGATGCCGGCGGCAAGCTGGCCGGCGTGCCGCAGGTGAAGGAGGGCACCGAGGCGCTTGGCTTTCCCGCGGGCCAAGCCCTCGTCATGGGCATCGTGCTGGCAGTTTGCGTCGTGGTCTACGCGATCCCGCGTACTGCGGTGCTCGGGGCCCTCGGCATCACGGCCTACCTCGGCGGCGCCGTCACCGCGAACATGCGCATCGAGGCTCCGCTGTTCAGCAACATTCTGTTCGCCGTCTATCTCGGCGTGCTGATGTGGGTCGGCATGGTGCTGCGCCGGCCGGAACTACTGAAGGTGGCGGGCCTGTCCCGGTGACTCACTTCGGCGAGATGAGCTCGAGGGCGATGTTGTCGGGATCGCGGAATTCCAGAATGTAGCCGTGGCCGATCTCCTTGATGGGTTCGTGAGCGAGGCCGAGATCGTCGAGATGTGCCGCGGCTGAATCGAGTTCGCTCCTCGACGATACCCGCAGACACAGGTGGTCGAGGCCGACACGATCCTCGTCGAACCTGTCATCGGCCACCGGCCTCAGCCCGATCAGGCAGTCGCCGATGTCATACAGGACGCCGCCGAACAGAAAGCTCAGCTGGGCGCGGGTCGCGTCGTCGGCGTCGGCGGGTACTTGGACCGCGACGGGCCAGCCGAACACGGACTCGTAGAACTGCCGGGACCGCGCGATGTCGGTGACGGTGAGTCTGAGGTGGGACACGGAATTGGCGCTGATCGTCATGTCGAACATGCTCTCAGGTGCGAAAGTCGAACCGCCTCGGTACGACGGCGTGCCAGAATCCGGTCGTGCAAATCGGAATGACGCTGCCGGTGATGGAACCCAACCTCGACGCCGCTGTCTTGAAGACGTGGGCGCGCGTCGTGGACGACGGCCCGTTCAGCTCACTGTGCTGGGGCGAGCGCATGGCCTTCGACAACCCCGACTCGTTGACGTTGCTCGGGGCGCTCGCGGCGTGGACCGATCGGGTGCGATTGGTGACGACGGTCATCGTCCCCCAGTTGCACGACCCGGTGATGCTTGCCAAGGCCCTCGCCACCGGCGACATGCTCAGC
>JAOPWT010000312.1 GCA_025965555.1 Mycobacterium sp. | reverse complement strand
GGGGTGGCTGGTGTCTCGCATCGAGACCCCTCGGGGGCGGCGCGGCGCTGCCACGGCAGCGGTCGTGGTGGCGGTCGTCTGCGCGCTGCCGAACCTCTCCTGGGCCGACCGCATCGAAGACGTGGCGACGACCCTGCAGGTGACGGCGCTGACTCTGGTGTTGATCGGACTTGGCGTCGGCTCGATGCTCGGATGGGCGGTGCGGCTCACGGTGTCGCACCTGGCGAGCGCAGGTGCCCTGGTCACCAGGGCACTGCCCGTCGTCCTGCTCACCGTGCTGGTCTTCTTCAACGGATACGTGTGGTCGATGGCGACCAAGATCGGGCGCGATCGCATGTGGCTAGTGGTCGGCTTCATGGTGCTCATCGCCATCGCCTTCCTGTTCACCGGTGTGATCGAGCGGGCGCGACCCGTGCTGAACGTCAGGAGCACACGCGAGTCCGACGCCGTGCGTCTCGCGGACACCCCCTTCGCCGCCATGGCCGATCCGGTGACGGGCGACCCCCTTCGCGGCGGGGAACGCGCCAACGTGATCTTCGTCGTGATGGCTTCTCAGATCACGCAGATCGCGACGGTCGCGATCGTGACCGCCGCCATCTTCTTCGTCATGGGACTCCTGGTGCTCAGCCCCGAGGTGCTGGCCACCTGGACCGGCAGCGGGACCGATCAGGGCACCTGGTTCGGCATGACGCTGCCCGTCCCGCAGGCGCTGATCCATGTCACGATGTTTCTGGGCGCGCTGACCTTCATGTACGTGAGCGCACGCTCGGTCGGGGACGGCGAGTACCGCAAGGCGTTCCTCGACCCGCTGGTGGACGACCTTCGCCTGAACCTGGTGGCCCGCAACCGCTACCGGGCGCACGTCTACGAAGGGCATTGATCCTGAGATGATTTCGCGATGAAGGTCCTGCTCGTCGAAGACGAACCGCTGTTGGCTTCGACGCTGACGATCGGACTGCGCGCCGAGGGATTCACCGTGATTGCCGTGGCCACGGGGGCCGATGGGCTGTCGCAGGCCACCGGCAACGATTTCGACGTCGTCGTCCTCGACATCATGCTGCCCGGCCTCAACGGCTATGAAGTGTTGCGCCGCATGCGATCCCGTGGCATCTGGACGCCGGTGATGATGCTGACCGCCAAGGACGGTGAGTACGACCAGACGGATGCCTTCGACCTCGGCGCCGACGACTATCTGACCAAGCCGTTCTCGTTCATCGTGCTGGTGGCCCGGTTGCGCGCCCTGTTGCGGCGGGCCGCACCCCAACGCCCGGCGAAGCTGAAGGCCGGCTCGTTGTCACTTGACCCGTCCCGCAGGGAGGTTCAGCGCAATGACTCGACCATCACCCTGACACCCCGCGAGTACGGGCTCCTCGAATACCTGATGCGCAACAAGGACACGGTCGTCACCAAGGGTGAGATCCTGCACAACGTGTGGGACGCGCACTACGACGGCGCCGACAACGTCGTCGAGGTGTACGTCGGCTACGTGCGGCGCAAGATCGACATTCCGTTCGGCACCAAGACCATTGAGACCGTCCGCGGAGTCGGCTACCGGCTCGGGTCGGGTAGTTCGGCCGCGGGCAGCTGAACCGTCACCGTCGTTCCCGAGCCGATGCCGTCGCCGATGCTCACCGAACCGCCGTGACCCAGCACGATCTCCCGCACGATGGCCAGGCCGAGCCCCGCGCCCCCGGCAGTCCTGGACCTGTCCGGGTCCAGCCGGACGAAGCGATCGAAGACGCGTTGCCGGTCCGCCGGTGCAATGCCCGGTCCGTCATCGCCGACCTCGACCAGAACGTGGTCGGCGAGCTGCCGAACGGACACGTGCACGCGTGAAACCGCATGCCGGGCAGCGTTGTCGAACAGATTGCGCAGCACCCTGGACAACGCCGCCGGATCGCCGGTCATCCGCGCCGGTTCCAGATCCGCAGAGACGTCGAGGTCTGTCTCGCGATGCATCCGCTCGAGTTCGGCCGCCGCGAGGTCGTCGAGGTCGACGTCCTCGCGGGCCATCTCGAGGCCACGTTCATCGGCCCTGGCCAACAGCAACAGGTCGTCGATGAGGGCCTTCATGCGCAGCGCCTCCGGCATCAGCGTGGTGGTCGCAAGTTCGCCGCCGAGTACCTCCGGGTGGGCCACCGCGACCTCCAGGGCCGAAATGATCGTCGTCAGCGGACTTCGCAGCTCGTGTGACGCATCGCCGACGAACCGCCGTTGCGCGTCGTGGCCCGCCTCGATGCGCGCCAGCATCTCGTTCATGGTGACCGCCAGGGCCGCCACCTCGTCCCGACTGCCCGGCACCGGCACACGTTCGGTGAGATCCGACGTGGTGATGTCGGCGACCCTGGACCGGATGTCGTCGACGGACTGCATGGACCGACGCACCAGCACGTAGGTGGCCCCCGCCGACACCGCGATCACCACCGGCGCGGCGACCGCCAACGCGACGACGACGGCCCACACCGTCGAGGCGATCGTCGTACTCCCCTCCCCGACGAGCACCGTGTACCGCTCGTCCGGTCCGTCCACCGTCTGGGCGCTGAAGCGGATCCGGCCGAAGGGTGAGGACTGTTCGGGCATCCCGCTGCGCAGCCCGTCGCCCACTTCCTTCATCGCGACCAAAGGGGTGTCCGGCGCCGACTGCGACCGCCGGACGACCGTGCCGTCCTCGGCGATCACCTGAACCGCCACGATCCGCTGATCGGTCTGCAATAGCGCGGGGTCCAGCCCCGCCGCCCCCCTGCTGACCACCTGTTCGGCGACGTCGCTGACCCGCGTCGCGGCCGCGGAGTCGATGCCGGACAACATGGTTCGGTAGAGAAGCGCCGCAAGTACGGCCCCTGCGATGCCGAGCGCCACGAACACCACCGTCGCTGCGACGAACGCGGATCGCGCCGATACACCCCAGTTCGCAGTGAGTCCTCTCGCCATAGCGGCTACCAGTCCATCACAATGTTTGCCGTGTCCGACAGGCAGCAGATCAACGAATGGTTTCTGCATCGTGACCTGCCGCTGGTGCTGACGCGCCGGGTGCGCTCGCGCGACCTCATCGAGCGATCGGCACCGATGGTCAGCGCCTTCTTCCTCGCCCTCGGCATCATCGCGGTCCCCGACGACGTCGCGGTGCTGTGGTCGGCCGAACAGACCTGTGTTATCGGTCAACCCCCTTGCACCGGAACGTGGTTCGGCATTCACATTCCGATACCGCAGACGATCGTCCACATGTCGTTGTTCGTCGCGGTGCTGTCCGGGCTGTACTTCACGGTGAGCACCAGCGTCGACCCGCTGTACCGGCAGCGCTTCTTCGACCCGCTCATCGCCGACGTGGCAGTGAGCTTGGCCGGGCGCGATGCATACCTGGCACTCGAGAGAGCGCACACGAGATCCCTTAGTACACGGCGCCGTCAGAGCAACGCTGACGACAGTGTCAACGATTGGCGTGCAGGGTTAGCCGAATGACCCTAAACTTCGCGGATGCTGCGTGCCGCCTGCGAACGCCCCGAAGACTCGGCGAACAGTGCGCAACATGAAGTGAAAGGACTCGAAGCATGAAGATGCTGCTGGCTCCCATCACCGTTGCGGCGTTCGCCGTGGGGCTTGCCACCGCGGGCCCCGCCCACGCCGACGAGGACGGCTTTTTCGTCGACCTGACCGACTACGGCTACGGCGACACGTCGACCGAAACCGCACTGAACCTCGGCTACGCCATCTGCCAGGACGTCAAGAACGGCGTGCCCCAGCAGACGACGCTCGACGCGATCTACGAGAACACCGGCGACGCCGTCGACGCCGCGGACGCGAAGTTCCTGTACAAGGCCGCGATCCTCAACCTCTGCTGATCCGCTCGAAACGGCCCAGCGCTAGAGGTACTGCCCCAGGTTCGACTCGGTGTCGATGGCCCGCGAGGCGCTCGACGACTTGCCGGTGACGAGTGTGCGGATGTAGACGATCCGCTCGCCCTTCTTGCCCGAGATCCGGGCCCAGTCATCGGGATTGGTCGTGTTGGGCAGATCCTCGTTCTCGGCGAACTCGTCGACGATCGAGTCGAGCAGGTGCTGTATGCGCAGACCCCTCTGGCCGCTCTCCAACACCGACTTGATCGCGTACTTCTTGGCGCGGTCGACGACGTTCTGGATCATGGCACCGGAGTTGAAGTCCTTGAAGTACATGACTTCCTTGTCACCGTTGGCATAGGTGACCTCCAGGAACCGGTTGTCGTCGATCTCGGCGTACATCCGGTCGACGACCTTCTCGATCATCGTCTTGACGCACAGCGCGCGGTCGCCACCGAACTCGCCGAGATCGTCGGTGTGCAGCGGCAGATTCTCGACGAGGTACTTGCTGAAGATGTCCTGCGCCGATTCCGCATCCGGCCGCTCGATCTTGATCTTGACGTCCAGGCGGCCGGGCCGCAGGATCGCCGGGTCGATCATGTCCTCGCGGTTGGAGGCGCCGATGACGATGACGTTCTCCAGCCCCTCGACGCCGTCGATCTCACTCAAAAGCTGTGGCACGACGGTCGTTTCCACGTCGGAGGACACACCGGTGCCTCGGGTGCGGAAGATCGAGTCCATCTCGTCGAAGAACACGATGACCGGGGTGCCCTCGGACGCCTTCTCCCTGGCGCGCTGGAAGATCAGCCGGATGTGACGCTCGGTCTCGCCGACGAACTTGTTCAGCAGCTCCGGGCCCTTGATGTTGAGGAAGTAGGACTTGGCCTCGCGGGCGTCCTCGCCGCGCACTTCGGCCATCTTCTTCGCGAGCGAGTTGGCCACGGCCTTGGCGATCAGGGTCTTGCCGCAACCGGGAGGACCGTAGAGCAACACGCCCTTCGGCGGTCGCAGCGAGTACTCGCGGTAGAGGTCCTTGTGCAGGAACGGCAGTTCCACGGCGTCACGGATCTGCTCGATCTGCCGGGTCAGGCCACCGATGTCGTGATAGCTGACGTCGGGCACCTCTTCGAGGACCAGGTCTTCGACCTCGGCCTTGGGGATGCGCTCGAATGCGTAACCCGCCTTGGTGTCGACCAGCAGGGAGTCACCCGGGCGCAGCTTGCGGGGCTTCCAGTCGTCGTCACTGTCGGCGAGCTCCTCGGGGAGGAATTCGGCGGCCACCAGAGGTTCGGCGAGCCAGACGATGCGTTCCTCGTCGGCGTGTCCGACGACGAGCGCCCGATGGCCGTCGGCCAGGATCTCGCGCAGCGTGCTGATCTCACCGACCGCTTCGAACGCGCCGGCCTCGACCAGGGTCAGGGCCTCGTTGAGACGGACCGTCTGCCCCTGCTTGAGTTCCTTCACCTCGATGTTCGGTGAGCACGTCAGCCGCATCTTGCGGCCGGAGGTGAACACGTCGACGGTGTCGTCCTCGTGGGTGGCCAGCAGCACGCCGTAACCGCTGGGCGGCTGGCCAAGGCGGTCCACCTCTTCGCGGAGCGCCAGCAACTGCTGACGGGCTTCCTTGAGGGTGTCCATCAGCTTGGCGTTGCGAGACGCAAGGGAGTCGATGCGCGCCTCGAGTTGATGGACGTCTCGCGCGCTGCGGAGGCCACTGTCGGGCCCTACCGCGTGCTCGAGTTGCTCGCGCAGCGCGGCGGCTTCGCGGCGGAGTTCTTCCAATTCGGCAGCGTCTTCGCTGGACATGGGCTCTGGCTCACTCATGTTGCGCCCCTCCCCGCACCGAAAGTTGGTGCAGTAACAACTTCAACGCTACCGGCGATTCAGACTTTGTGTGTGGTGTAGGAATTCGACACACCAGCAACACTGTTAGCCTTCTTGTTGAGTTTGGCTTATCGAAAGGACAGCCGTGATCCTGAAAACCCTCGTTACCGGCGTGGCAGCAGCAGCCGTCGTAGCCGCAGCAGCGGGTGGTGTGACTTCCATTGCATCGAGCATGGGCTCGGGCGCGCCGTCGACCATAGCGGCCATCCAGCCGGTGGTCATGGGCATCCCGCTGCCACAGGCACCTGCGCCGGAACTGGACGGGCCACTCACGGACACGGTCAACGCGCTGGGAGCGGGCGGCTCGTTCTCCGGCAAGTCCGTATACATCGAGAACCTCGGCCGACTGGAGTCGATCGCCGCGTCGTCCAAGTACAACAGCGCGGTGAGCAAGGGCTACTTCCCGCTGACCGCCACGGTTGCCGACGTCGATCAGAACGGTCCCATCGCCACCGCAGACGTGACGGCGACCAGTGCCAACGGTGCCACCGCAACGATGCCGCTGACGTTCGTGGAGGGTCCCAGCCCAACCGGCTGGCTCCTCACGAAGCAGTCCCTGACCGCTCTTGCGGGTGCCGTCGGCTGATCTCTTCCGGTGCCTAGCACCCCAGCAGCAGTCCTTAGCGCCGTCACCTTGGTGGCGGCGCTCGGGCTTGCCGGGTGTGCCGACGACACACCGTCAGCTGCACCGCCGAGTGAACGCCCGATGCTCGACACGTCGAGCCCTGCGGCGCCCACCGTCGCTCCCCTGCCTCCGGTCGACCAGCTGACCGGCGTGCTCTACCGCCTCGCCGACACTTCGATTCCCGCTGAGCAGAAGGTCGGTCTGGTGCAATACGCCACCGCCGACGACGAGGCGGCGTTCACGAACTTCGGTCAGGCACTCAAGGCCAGCGGGTTCGCACCATTGACCGTGGACGCCACCGATCTGGTGTGGGCAGGCGAACCCGGCCACGTCATCGCCACCGTCACGATCGGATCGACCAATCCTGCGGTCCAACCGTTCACGTTTCCCATGGAGTTCGCTCCGATCCGCGACACCTGGCAGCTCAGCAGGCGCACCGCTGACCAGCTGCTGACGCTCGGCGGCGCCACCCAACCGACCGGCTAGACCGTGGGCCGCTTGCGCCGGTACGGCGCAGGCGTCACGGTGCCTGGCGCGAGCTTGCGCGCACTGACCAGGAACGCGGTGTGACCGCGCATCGAATGCTGCGGGCGCACCGCGAGGCCGACGACGTCCCACCCGCGCTGCAGCGACTCCCACGCGCGCGGCTCGGTCCAGCACAACTGCTCGCGCATGGCTTCGACGACCCGCGACAGCTGCGTCACGGTGGCGACGTAGACCATCAGAACTCCGCCGGAGACGAGGGCGCCTGCGACCGCCTCCAGCACCTCCCACGGCGCCAGCATGTCGAGCACCGCGCGATCGACCTCGGGCCCGTCGTAGGTCACCAGGTCGGCGATCCGGAGGTCCCAGTTCGCGGGCCGCTCACCGTAGAACGTGATGACGTTGCGCTCGGCGTGCACCGCGTGGTCCTCGCGCACCTCGTAGGACACCACCGTGCCCTCGGGACCGACGGCCCGCAGCAGCGAGCAGGTCAGCGCGCCCGAACCGGCCCCGGCCTCGAGCACCCGCGCGCCAGGGAAGATGTCGCCCTCGTGCACGATCTGGGCGGCGTCCTTCGGATAGATCACCTGCGCCCCGCGTGGCATCGAGAGCACGTAGTCGATGAGCAGCGGCCGCAGCACCAGGAAGGGATCGCCGTTGGCCGACTTCACCACGCTGCCTTCGGGCTGCCCGATGATGGAATCGTGCGCGATGCCACCACGGTGGGTGTGGTACTCCCCGCCTGGGGTGAGCACCATCGTGTAGTGCCGACTCTTCGCGTCGGTCAGCTGGACACGATCGCCGACTTCGAACGGACCGGAGCGCTTCACAGCTGCTCAGCCTGCCAGCAGACCCACCGCCCCGGGTGCGCGGGGTTGTCGGCCGCACGTCATAGGCTGCCGGAGGGCAGGAGCGCAGCGACCCGGGAAAGGAGCAGCACATGAGTGACGACGCATCTGCCAGGCGCCCGGCACTGTCACCATCGCGCGCCAGCGACTTCAAGCAGTGCCCACTGCTGTATCGCTTCCGTGCCATCGATCGGCTTCCCGAGCCGTCGTCCCCTGCGCAGCTTCGCGGATCGGTGGTGCACGGCGCACTGGAGCGGCTGTACGCACTGCCCGCGGCCAGCCGCGGGCCCGACACCGCGATGACGCTGATCGAGCCGGCCTGGCAGGAGATCGCCGCGGAACGCCCCGAACTGGGCGTCGACATGGATCCGGCACTTCAGGCGAAGTTGCTCGACGAGGCCCGCGCCCTGCTCTCGGGCTACTACCGGCTGGAGGACCCGACGCGGTTCGATCCGGAGAGCTGCGAGCAGCGGGTCGAGGTCGAGCTCTCCGACGGCACGCTCCTGCGAGGCTTCGTCGACCGGATCGATGTTGCGGCCACGGGTGAGATGCGGGTGGTGGACTACAAGACGGGCAAAGCTCCCGCCGCCGCCCGCGAGCTTGCCGAGGCCAAGGCGATGTTCCAGATGAAGTTCTACGCGGTGGCACTGCTTCGGTCCCGCGGTGTGTTGCCGGCCCGCCTTCGACTGCTGTACCTCGCGGACGGCCAGGTGCTCGACTACACGCCTGACCTCGACGAGTTGGTGCGCTTCGAGAAGACGTTGATGGCGATGTGGCAGGCCATCCAATCTGCAGGTGTGACAGGCGATTTCCGGCCGAAGCCGTCTCGGCTGTGCGACTGGTGTGCCCACCACGAACACTGCCCGACGTTCGGTGGCACACCACCGCCCTACCCAGGGTGGCCGCGTGCGGCAGACCATGCGGAGCCGGCTGCGTGATCGATTGCCACTACCGTCGGCTCGCGGCCGACGGCGAGTACCAGGTCTTCGAGTCGACGGCAGGCACCGCCAGCAACTGGAACGCCGAGATTCAGCATGGTTCACCACCTCTGGCGTTGCTGACCAAGGCCATCGAGGAGTTGGCGGCACCGTCCGGTGACACGAGGATGGTTTCCGGCCTCCGCGTCGGACGGCTAGTGCTCGACATCCTGGGTGCCATCCCCGTTGCGCCGGTAAAGGTTCGGGCGTGGGTGATGCGGCCCGGAGCGCGGATCTCGTTGGTGGCAGCCGAGATGTCCCCCGCCACGCCAGGCGGCGGCGACCGACCGGTGGCCCGCGTCAGCGCCTGGCTGCTCGCACCGTCGGACACCAGCGACGTCGCCACCGACCGGTATCCCGCACTGGTCGAAGGAGAGGCGGCGCCCGAGGCACACGGCTGGCAGGGCGCGCCGGGTTATCTGGAGAGCATCGGCTGGCGCACCCAGCCCACGGCAGCGGCCGACGCGGCGGTGGCATGGCTCAGCCCGCTCGTACCGCTGGTCGACACCGAGCCGACCACCGACCTGCAGCGCCTGGCCATGGTCGTCGACTCCGCCAACGGTGTTGGCGCGGCGCTGAATCCCGACGACTTCGTGTTCATGAACACCGACACCTCGGTGCACCTGCACCGCGCACCCGAGGGCAACGACTTCGCACTGCGGGCCAGGGGCTCGATCGGACCGGACGGCATCGGCGTGACCACCGCGGAGATCTTCGATCGTCGCGGGTTCATCGGCACGTCGGCACAGACGTTGCTCGTCCAGCGTCGCTAGCTGTATGCACTGAAGGATGACGGGACGTATTGTCGCGCAGCCTATTCCAGTGGTGTCAACTCTTGCAGCATCGTCGGCACCAGCTCGCTGACGGTGGGATGGATGTGCATGGTTCGCGAGATGGCCGTATAGGGCAGTTTCGCGCTCATCACGTCGAGGATGTCCTGGACCACCTCGTCACCGCCGACGCCCAAGATGGACGCGCCGAGGATCTCGTGCGTCTCGGCGTCGACGACGACCTTCATGAAGCCCTGTGTCTCGCCCTTCTCGACCGCCCGGCCCACCTTGGTCATCGGGCGCTTGCCCACCAACGCCTTTCGACCCGACTTGCGCACCTCGGTGGCCGTCATCCCGGCCCGACCCAGCGGCGGATCGATGTAGAGCGCGTAGGTCGGCACGCGGTCGCTGACCCGGCGCGGATCGTCGTCGAGCAGATTGGCCGCCACGATCTCGAAGTCGTTGTACGACGTGTGGGTGAAGGCGCCCTTGCCGTTGCAGTCCCCCATCGCCCACACGCCTTCGACGTTGGTCCGTAGTTGGTCGTCGACCGTGACGTAACCCCGCGCGTCGGTCTCGATGCCCGCGACGTCGAGTCCGAGGTCGTCGGTGTTCGGCCGCCGTCCGGTCGCGACCAGCAGGTGGCTACCCGAGATGGGCTCGGCACCGTCGCGCGGGTAGAGGTCGAACTCATCGGAGCCGTTCGCGTGCTTGACGATTCGGATCCCGGTGGCATCGAGGTGGACGTCGATCCCCTCGGCTTCGAGGATCTGCTGGATGGCGGCGGAGACATCCTCGTCCTCGCGGGACGTCACTCTCGATCCGCGTTCCACGACGCTGACCCTGGCCCCGAAGCGTCGGTACATCTGGGCGAACTCCAGCCCGATGTAGCTGGCCCCGATGATCACCAGGTGTTCCGGCAGTACGTCCAGATCGAGGATGCCGACATTGGTGAGATAGTCGACGTCGGCGAGGCCCTCGATGTCGGGGACGGTCGCGCGGCCACCCACGTTGAGGAAGATGCGGTCAGACTCGAGCACCTGGTCGTCGACGCGGATGGTGGTTGGTCCCTCGAATCGGGCGTGGCCGCGGATGAGGGTGCACCCGTCCATGCCCTCGAGCCACGACTCGACGCCGTGGCGGTCGTCGAGCATCACGCCGTCCTTGCGCGCCTTCACCATCGCCATGTCGACCGCGACGTCTCGGGTGCTGATGCCGTAGTCGGCGCCGCGGCGGGCAACATGTGCCGTGTGCGCGCTGGCCACCAGGGTCTTGGTCGGGATGCAACCGTAGTTCACGCACGTTCCGCCGACGAGTTTGCGCTCGATCACCGCAACCGACTGGCCCACGGCGGTCAACCGACCCGCCAGTGGCGGCCCGGCCTGCCCGGCGCCCACGATGATGGCATCGTATTTCGTTGCCACGTCAGGCCTCAGAGCGCGGAGGCCAGAGCGACGACGGCGAACCCACCCAGTACCGCGATGGCGTCCTCGGCCAGCGCGACGGGCAGGTCGCGCCCACCGTTGGCGGCGACCAGTCGATGACGGGCCTGGAATCCACCCATGGTGCCGAGCACCGCACCGATCACCCCTGCCCCGATCGAACTGAAGGTGTAGTGCCACCCGGCGCCGATCACCGCACCGGCGAACGCACCGGTGACCATGCGGGCGGCGAATTGAAGCGGCACCGTGCGAGGAGGTGTGGACGGCAGCTGATCGGTGACCAACTCCACCACCAACAGAATGGTGAGGACGACAACCGTGATGGGGTGACCCACCCATTGGGCCCAGGTGCCGTCGAGCGGGAGCCAGCCAAGCGCTGCGCCCCACGCGACGACCGCGGGCGGCGTCAGTGCCCGCAGGCCTGCCACGACACCGATCAGTAACGCCAGGAGCAGTACCAGCACGTGCGTCATGGGCAGGACGCTAGCACCACTGCATCAGAAGCGGCAGAACCTGATGTCGGACGCCAGGATTGCCTTGGCGCCGATGGCGGCCAGCTCGTCCATGATGGTGTTGACCGTCCTGCGCGGCACCAGCGCGCGCACCGCGACCCACGCCGGATCGGCCAGCGGCGCGATGGTGGGCGACTCCAGTCCGGGCGTGACGGCGGTGGCCCGGTCCAGAACCGTACGCGGACAGTCGTAGTCGAGCATCAGGTACTGCTGCCCGAACACCACGCCCTGGACGCGGCCGGCGAGTTGGTCGCGAGCCGATGCGGTGCCAGCGTCGGGATCTGCGCGCTCGATGAGCACGGCCTCCGAGTCGCACAGCGGTTCGCCGAAGGCCACCAGGCCGTGCAGGCCGAGCGTGCGACCCGTCCCGACGATGTCGGCGATGACGTCGGCGAGGCCGAGTTGCACCGAGATCTCCACCGCGCCGTCGAGCCGGATCACCGTCGCCTCAATGCCTCTGGTGGTCAGATCCTTTCGGACCAGGTTCGGGTAGGCGGTGGCAATCCGCTTGCCCGCGAGGTCGGCGATGGTCCAGTCCCGACCCGACGGCGCGGCGTAGCGGAAGGTCGACGAGCCGAAGCCGAGCGCCAAGCGTTCCTGCACGGGCGCGTCGGACTCCGCTGCCAGATCCCGTCCGGTGATGCCGAAGTCCAGCTCCCCCGACCCGACGTAGATCGCGATGTCCTTGGGCCGCAGGAAGAAGAACTCGACGTTGTTGGCCGGGTCGACGACGGTCAGGTCCTTCGGATCCCGACGACGTCGGTAGCCCGCCTCGGACAGGATTTCCGCGGCGGACTCGCTGAGCGCGCCCTTGTTGGGGACGGCGACGCGCAGCATCTCGTTCACAGCTTCGCGTAGACGTCGTCGAGGGTGAGCCCGCGCGAGATCATCAGGACCTGCGTCCAGTACAGGAGCTGACTGATCTCACCGGCCAGCGCATCGTCGCTCTCGTGTTCGGCGGCGATCCACACTTCGCCCGCCTCCTCGAGGATCTTCTTGCCCAAGCCGTGCACGCCACCGTCCAACGCCTTGACGGTGCCACTATCCGACGGTCTGGTGCGCGCGCGCTCGCTGAGTTCGGCGAACAGCGCGTCGAAGGTCTTCACGGCAGGCGATTGTTCCACGCCCGCCGCAGCGAAGTCACGGCGGTTTCGCCGCAGCGGCTTGCTCGGCCGGTCCTACCCGGTCGATGCCGCCCGTTTCGCGGCGAGCACCTGGCCGTGCATGTCCTCGAGCGAGACGCCCTTGGTCTCCTGTACCCAGCGCCAGACGAAGATGAACGAGAGGATCGCGCACAGCCCGTAGAACCCGTAGGCCAGGCCCAGGTGATTACGCAGGCCGGGGAAGCTGACCGTGATGGCCCAGTTGGCCGCCCACTGGCCTGCCGCCGCCAAGCCGAGCGCGGCCGCGCGGATGCGGTTGGGGAACATCTCGCCGAGCAGCACCCAGACCACCGGGCCCCACGACATGCCGAACGCGATGACGAACACGTTGGCTGCGATCAAGGCGATCGGACCTGCCGCACCGTCGAGGAAGGGCTTGCCGTCGGCGCCGACGCCCGCCGTGCCGAAGATGACGGCCATCGTCACCAGGGCCACCGCCATGCCCGTCGAGCCGATCAACAGCAGCGGCTTGCGCCCGATCTTGTCGATGAGTGCGATCGCGATGAGCGTGGTCAGGATGTTGACCACCGAGGTGATGACCGTGATGACGAACGAGTCCCCCTCGGAGAAACCGACGGCCTCCCAGAGCACGTTGGAGTAGTAGAAGATCACGTTGATGCCGACGAACTGCTGAAAGACCGACAGGCCGACACCCACCCAGACGATGCCGTAGAAACCGAAGAAGCTGCCGCCCGGCTTGCGCAGGTCGCGCCACGACGGCTTGTCCTCGCGCTCGAGTGTCTCCCTGATGCGGCCAATGGTGATCTCGAGGTTCTTCTCGCCGAGCAGCATCGTCAGCACCCTGCGGGCTTCCGGAATCTTATGGCTGGCAACGAGATAGCGCGGCGACTCGGGGATGGTGAAGGCCAGCAACCCGTACACGAGGGCGGGCACCATCATCACCAGGAACATCCAGCGCCAGGCCTCCATGCCCAGCCACAGCTCCTTGTTGGCGCCGCCGGCGAGCTGCGCCAAGCCGTAGTCGATGGCCAGCGACAGGAAGATGCCTGACACGATCGCGAGCTGCTGCAGCGATCCGAGCCTGCCTCGGATGCGCGGCGGCGAGGTCTCCGCGATGTAAGCCGGCGCGATGACGGATGCGATGCCGACACCGATGCCGCCCACCACGCGGAACAGCACGACGATCCAGACGTTGGGCGCCAGGCCGGTCCCGATCGCGCTGATGAAGAAGAACACCGCAGCGATCTTCATGACCGAGATCCTGCCGATGCGGTCGGCGATCCGGCCCGCCGTCATGGCACCGACGGCCGCACCGAGCAGAGCCGATGCCACCGCGAATCCCAACGAGGCGTCACCGATGCCGAAGTCTTCCTGGATGGAGGCCACCGCGCCGTTGATGACGGCACTGTCGTAGCCGAAGAGGAAGCCGCCAAGGGCGGCTACCGAAGCTATTCGGACGGCAGTGCCGCCCGAGGAGAAGTCTTCGTCGGTGATCGCCGACGTCCCGTCCCCGACGGGGGGTCCATGGCCAGCCATGAGGCTTCCTTTCCGCAACGTTGCGTGATCCGAGTCACACCACGATAGGACAGTCCAGCGAACGATATGGCCGTATCCCGCTTGGTAAGCCACCGATTTCCGACCCGGTATGAGTCAGCGAATCATCCGGCGAGACAAGAGCCTGGTTGCGGCTGGATGCTGCGTTCCTAGCAACGTCGGCCGACTTGCCGTCAGCCCCGATCGCCGACGGCGGCTTCGCGGAATGCGCTCAGTTCGTGGTGGATGGCACGCAACGCGTCGACGTCCACCTCGGCCAGCGACGCGACGTGTCGACGTCGTGGCCCGTCGGGCACCTCGACGTCGTTGGGCACGACCAGGACGGGGCAGCCCGCGGCCTCGGCAGCCTGTGACCCCGTCACCGAGTCCTCGATGGCGAGGCACTGAGCAGGCTCGAAGCCGAGCAACTGCGCGCCGCGCCGGTAGATGTCCGGCGCGGGCTTGGCGTGCTCGACCTCGTCACCGCACACCGACGCCGAGAAGTATTGGCTGCCAATGCTCTTCAGCGCGCGCTCGGTGAGCTCACGTTTCGTGTTGGTGACCAGTGCCATGGGAATGCCCACGGCCTTGAGGGCGTCCAGCATCTCCCTGGCGCCGGGCAGCCACGTCAACCCCTGCTCGAAGAGCACGCCCGTGTAGTGGTGGAGCCAGTCCGACGACTCCGCCATCGCGGCGGGGTCCTGCTCCAGACCCAGGTCGGTGTAGACGATCCGCATCAGCCCATTGGCCGAACTGCCGACCGTCGTCTCCCGCAC
The DNA here is from genome assembly GCA_025965555.1 of Mycobacterium sp. GTDB lineage: Bacteria > Actinomycetota > Actinomycetes > Mycobacteriales > Mycobacteriaceae > Mycobacterium. The sequence continues at coordinate 2,521 of JAOPWT010000312.1, read as the reverse complement.
CTCGGGGGTCAGCACGCCGCCGAGCCGCTCGTACAACGCCTGCAGTGAGACGTCCCAAAGCTTTTCGGAGTCGACGAGGGTGCCGTCCATATCGAATAGGACGGCCCTCAGCACCGCTTTGAAGCCATCAGACATCTGGTTCAGTCCTCCGGGTTGTAGCCGAGGTTGGGGCTGAGCCAACGCTCGGCTTCCTGCAAGGTCCAGCCCTTGCGCTTCGCGTAGTCGGCGATCTGGTCCTGCGCCATCCGGCCGACCACGAAGTACTGCGACTGCGGGTGCGAGAAGTACCAGCCGCTGACGGCGGCACCGGGCCACATCGCCATCGACTCGGTCAACTCGATACCGGTCCGCTCCTTGACGTCCATCAACTCCCAGAGCGTCGCCTTCTCGGTGTGCTCCGGGCAGGCCGGGTAGCCGGGAGCTGGGCGGATTCCCACGTACTTCTCGCCGATGAGAGCCTCGTTGTCCAGCTCCTCATTGGGCTGGAATCCCCAGAACTCCTTGCGGACCCGTTGATGCATCCGCTCGGCGAACGCCTCTGCCAGCCGGTCGGCGAGGGACTCCAGCAGGATCGCGCTGTAATCGTCGTTGGCCGCCTTGAACTCGGCGATCCTGTCTTGAGTGCCGAGCCCCGTGGTGACGGCGAACGCGCCGATGTAGTCGGCGAGACCGGTGTCCTTGGGCGCGATGAAGTCGCCGAGGCTCCGGTTCGGGATGCCGTCGCGGTGCTCGCCCTGCTGGCGCAGGTTGTGCAACGTGGTGAGCACCTCGGTGCGGGTTTCGTCGGTGTACACCTCGAAGTCGTCACCGACCGCGTTCGCGGGGAAGAATCCGATCACCCCGTTGGCAGTGAGCCACTTCTCCTTGATCAGGGTGTCGAGCATCTCCTGGGCGTCGTCGTACAGCTTGCGGGCGGTCTCGCCCGAGACCGGATTGTTGAGGATGTCGGGGAACCTGCCCTTCATCTCCCAGGCGTTGAAGAACGGCTGCCAGTCGATGTACTCGCGCAGTTCGGCGACGTCGTAGTCGAGAAATTCTCGTACTCCCACACCTTGCGCGGGCACCGGCGGCGTGTAGCCGTCCCACTCGATCGGCGTGCGGTTCGCCCGCGCCTTCTCCAGCGTCAGCATCGGCCGCTCGTTCTTCTGAGCGTGCCGTTCGCGAAGAGATGCGTAATCCTTCTCGGTGGCCTCCAGTAGGGCCGGCCGCTGCTTGTCGTCGAGGAGCGCAGCCGCGACGGGCACCGACCGGGAGGCGTCCTTGACCCAGACCACCGGACCGCTGCGACGCGGTGCCACCTTGACCGCCGTGTGGGCGCGCGAGGTGGTCGCGCCACCGATCAGCAGCGGGATCTCCAGGCCTTGGCGCTCCATCTCGACGGCGAAGTTGACCATCTCGTCCAGCGACGGGGTGATCAGGCCGGACAGCCCGATGATGTCGGCGTCGTGCTCCTTCGCCGCGTCCAGGATCTTCTGGGCGGGCACCATCACGCCGAGATCGATCACCTCGTAGTTGTTGCACTGCAGGACGACTCCGACGATGTTCTTGCCGATGTCGTGGACGTCGCCCTTCACCGTCGCCATGATGATCGTGCCGTTAGTGTCCTTGCTCGCAGCAGCGCCGGAGGTGACCTTCTCCTCCTCGATGAACGGCAGCAGGTAGGCCACGGCCTTCTTCATCACCCGGGCCGACTTCACCACCTGGGGCAGGAACATCTTGCCCGCGCCGAACAGGTCACCGACGACGTTCATGCCGTCCATCAGCGGGCCCTCGATCACCTCGATGGGCCGACCACCGGCGGCGGCGATCTCGGCCCGCAGTTCCTCGGTGTCGTCGTCGACGTTGGCGTCGATGCCCTTGACCAGGGCGTGCGTGATCCGCTCGCGGACCGGGAGGCTGCGCCACTCCGCAACTTTTGAGTCTTCGGGTCCTTCCGAGGAGTTGAACCGTTCCGCGATCTCCAGCAGCCTCTCGGCCGCGTCCTCGCGACGGTTCAGGACGACGTCCTCGATGCGATCCCGCAGCTCGGGGTCGATCGAGTCGTAGGGCACCAACGCGCCCGCGTTGACGATGCCCATGTCCAGGCCGGCCTTGATGGCGTGGAACAGGAACACCGCGTGGATCGCCTCGCGGACGGGGTTGTTGCCCCGGAACGAGAACGACACGTTCGAGATGCCGCCGGAGATGTGCACCCCGGGCAGGTTCTCCTTGATCCAGGCGCAGGCCTCGATGAAGTCGATCCCATACGTCGCGTGTTCCTCGATACCGGTGGCCAGCGCGAAGCAGTTCGGGTCGAAGATGATGTCCTCGGCCGGGAAGCCGACCTCTTCGGTCAGGATTCGGTAGGCGCGTCCGCAGATCTCCTTGCGGCGCTCCAGGTCGTCGGCCTGGCCCTGCTCGTCGAAGGCCATCACGACGACGGCGGTGCCGTACTTGCGGCACAGCCGTGCCTCGCGGATGAACTTCTCTTCGCCCTCCTTCATGGAGATCGAGTTGACGATCGGCTTGCCCTGCACGTTCT
>JAOPWT010000277.1 GCA_025965555.1 Mycobacterium sp. | reverse complement strand
GAGGCGTTCACGATCGGCCTGGCTAACCGCGTCGTGCCGCGCGGTCACGCGCGTGAGGCCGCCGAGGCGCTGGCAGGCGAACTGGCCGCGTTACCGCAGCAGTGCCTCCGGGCCGACCGGCTGTCCGCGCTCAACCAGTGGGGCGAATCGGAGCAGGACGCGATGGACGTCGAGTTCGGCAGCATGTCCCGAGTGGCAGCCGAATCGGTGGCCGGGGCGCAGCGTTTCGCCGACGGGGCTGGCCGACACGGCACCAGGGCCTGACGTCAGCCCTTCCTGATCGAGTTCCCCGAGCCCGTGTCGTTGACCTTCGGGTCGCCGTCCTTGTAACTGACGGTGTTGTTGAGGCCGACGACGGACAGACCGTTGTCGATCTTCTCGAACGTGACCTTGTTGTCGGCCCCGCCGATGTTGACGTTGTTGCAGGTGCCCTTCACCGTCAGGGTGTTGTTGGAGCCGCCGATGGTCACCGACTTCCCGTCAGCGCAATCGATGTCGGCGGTCGTGCCGACCGAGCCGTAGTTGATGGTGTTGGCGATCTCGACCTGGACACCCGAGGACCCCGCCGTCATGGTCGGCGAGTTCGAGCCCGACCCTCCGCAACCGGCGAGGCTCAGGGCGAGAGCGGCCATTGCAACGACGAATCCGGGGGAGCGCGTGCGCATGTCTACGCGGGTACCCGATCGATGCGGTTCGTCATACCCAGCTCGCGGCCTCGGTCCAAGACCTGCGGATCACCGCCGTGGTAGTACACCGTCTGGTCGAATCCGTAGACGGTGATGTCGTTGATGACGTTGTCCGCGACCACGATGTTCGACGATCCCTGCACCGAAATGCCCCAGCACGTGCCGACGGCGGTGATGGTGTTGCCGGTGCCAACGACGATCAGGGCGGACTCGTTGCAGTCCAGGGTCTGGATGATGCCCTGGCCGGTGATGTGGGTGTCGCCGTTCTTCGCTTGCGCGGTCGGCACTCCGACGCAGAGCGCGCCGGAAACGGCGATCGCGCTCAACGCCAGCGAAGCACCCAACGCTCTCCAACCCACGGTGGTCCCCTTCGCGTCGCAGCCCTGATCCGTTGCGCAGACTCTACGTTGCGAAACGGTGCCGGTGACACCACTTCGCCGGTTCCGGTGACCGCCGGTCAGGTCAGGGTCGCTCGGCCCGTTGGTGCTGGGTAGCGTGTGCACACGATGCGTGGGCTGCTCGGACGGGATGCTACGGCAGTCGCTGCGGCGGCCACCGTGATGATGGCGGTGGCGGCGTGTTCCCAGACCGTCGGCGGGACCGCCGAACGGGCCCGTCCCGTGGTGCCCGACGCGCAGCGCAGCTACGGATACGTCGACGAGCGCTGCGGTCTCCTGCACGACGACGCGATCAAGGACCTGCTTGGCGCGAACAGCTTGGTGAAGCCCTTCAGCGGCGCCGTCTGTCAGTACCTGCTCTCGGCTGACGAGGGCCTCATCGACGTCGTCTTCTCCTGGTTCGACAAGGGCAGCATCGACCGCGAACGCGGCGTTGCCACCGACCGCGGCTCGCGCATCACGGACAAGGACGTCGCACGGCATCCGGCGTTCGTGGCCCAACGCCCCGACAACCCGAACGCCTGCTCGGCCACCGCGGCCGCAGGCTCGGGCGTGCTGACGTGGTGGGTGCAGTTCCGTCCGACGGCTGGTGACCCGTGCGACGCCGCCGAGAAACTGCTGTCGGCCACCTTGTCGGCGGACATGTGAGAAGGACGCGGCTGTTCGCCGTGCTCGCGACGGGTTGCTCCGTCGTCGCGTGTGCGTCTCCGGCGGCGTCGACGACGCCCGCACCGTCGCCGCTGGATCCCAGCAAGGTGTTCCACAGCACCGACTGCAACGCCGTGTCGGACGCCGACGTCACGAGGGCCGCCAGGGCGACGCTGTTCACCAGGGTCGTGGTGAGCGACGCAGGCTGCTTCTGGCAGGAGAACACGGCGATCGGCGACTTCGGCCTCGGCATGGGCATCTCGACGTGGTGGTACCGCGGCAGCGACCTCGACACCGAGCGTTCACTCGAACGCAACGCCGGCCGCACGTTGACCGAGTTGGCCGTCAACGGCAACAAGGGATTCAAGGCCTACGACGACAATGCCTGCAGCGTCTACGTGGCCAAGGGAAGTGACGTCATCACCTGGTCGGTGCAGACGGTGAACCCCGGCATGCTGCCGGATCTGTGCGCGATCACAGTGCAACTCGCCCAGCTCAGCCAGGACAGAGTCAACTGATTCGGCGGGTAGGAGCGCGCGACTCGGGGAAGGGCACTGACCCCCCGTCGCCGGGTTAGAGTCATTCGTTGGCCTTGTTACAGGAACCCCCGTCAACCCGAAGGACTCGAACGTCATGCCAGCTCGGTCGGAGTCGCAGTCGGCAGGTGCCCGACCGCGAAGCACCAAGCTCAGCCGTGACGCGATCGTCAACGCCGCGCTGACGTTCCTCGACCGCGAAGGGTGGGACGCGCTCACCATCAACGCCCTGGCCATGCAGCTGGGCACGAAGGGGCCGTCGCTGTACAACCACGTCGACAGCCTCGAGGACCTGCGTCGGTCGGTCCGCATGCGCGTCGTCGACGACATCATCGGGATGCTCAACACGGTCGGGGACGGGCGCACCCGCGACGACGCGGTGGTCTCGATGGCCAGCGCCTACCGCAGTTACGCGCACCACCATCCCGGCCGCTATTCGGCGTTCACCCGAATGCCGTTGGGCGGTGACGATCCCGAGTACACGAAGGCCACGCGCGCGGCGGCCGAGCCGGTGATCGCGGTCCTGGCGTCGTATGGCCTCGAGGGGGAGAGCGGGTTCTTCGCCGCGCTCGAGTTCTGGTCGGCGCTGCACGGTTTCGTGCTTCTGGAGATGACCGGCGTGATGGATGCCATCGACACGGACGCCGTTTTCACCGACATGGTGCTGAGGCTGGCGGCGGGTATGGAGAGGCGCTGAAACACCCGGAAGCGCCCAGCTTGGGGGCGGCTCCGACGCGCTTTGACCTGCGCCCCCGCGGACGGGTATTGTGGTCGATCGTGCCTGGCCGATAGGGCGCTTGGGGCTGTGATGCCCGCAAGCAAGCCTGCACGCCGGGCCAATTCGCATGTCCACGATGCATCGACGAGATTCGGTGCGCGAGCGTGTGCGACACACCCGGCCGCGGGGTAACGAGGCAGGGCGTAACCGCAGTACAAAGACTTGAGAACGACCGTAGCAACAGCAGAGCAAGTAACGAGAAGCAACACAGAAAGCCGGTACATGCCAACCATCAACCAGCTGGTCCGCAAGGGTCGCCGGGACAAGATCGCCAAGGTCAAGACCGCGGCCCTCAAGGGCAGCCCACAGCGCCGCGGCGTGTGCACCCGCGTGTACACGACCACCCCGAAGAAGCCGAACTCGGCACTTCGGAAGGTCGCGCGCGTCAAGCTGACCAGCCAGGTCGAGGTCACCGCCTACATCCCCGGTGAGGGGCACAACCTGCAGGAGCACTCGATGGTGCTGGTGCGTGGTGGTCGTGTGAAGGACCTCCCCGGTGTGCGTTACAAGATCATCCGCGGCTCGCTGGACACCCAGGGCGTCAAGAGCCGTAAGCAGGCCCGGAGCCGCTACGGCGCCAAGAAGGAGAAGAGCTAATGCCGCGCAAGGGCCCCGCACCCAAGCGGCCGCTGGTCAACGACCCGGTCTACGGTTCGCAGCTGGTCACCCAGCTCGTCAACAAAGTTCTGCTGGACGGGAAGAAATCCCTCGCGGAACGCATTGTTTATGGAGCGCTCGAACAAGCCCGTGACAAGACCGGTACCGATCCGGTCGTCACCCTCAAGCGCGCCCTCGACAACGTGAAGCCTGCCCTCGAGGTTCGCAGCCGTCGCGTCGGTGGCGCCACCTACCAGGTTCCCGTCGAGGTCCGCCCGGAGCGGTCCACCACGCTGGCACTTCGCTGGCTGGTGAGCTTCTCGAAGCAGCGCCGGGAGAAGACCATGGTCGAACGCCTGGCCAATGAGTTGCTCGACGCGAGCAACGGCCTGGGTGCCGCCGTCAAGCGACGCGAGGACACCCACAAGATGGCCGAGGCAAACCGGGCCTTCGCGCACTACCGCTGGTGATTGCAGCCGGCGGCTAGGCAAAGCCGACCGCCGGTCGCACATCAACAATCAACAAGCAAGAAAGAGTGGGAAGACGCCGTGGCACAGGACGTGCTCACCGACCTGACCAAGGTCCGCAACATCGGCATCATGGCGCACATCGATGCCGGTAAGACGACGACGACCGAGCGCATCCTCTACTACACCGGTATCAGCTACAAGATCGGTGAGGTGCACGACGGTGCCGCCACCATGGACTGGATGGAGCAGGAGCAGGAGCGGGGTATCACCATCACCTCCGCTGCCACCACCTGCTTCTGGGACGGCAACCAGATCAACATCATCGACACCCCAGGGCACGTCGACTTCACCGTTGAGGTGGAGCGAAGCCTGCGCGTGCTCGATGGCGCCGTTGCCGTGTTCGACGGCAAGGAAGGCGTGGAGCCGCAGTCCGAGCAGGTGTGGCGCCAGTCCGACAATTACGACGTGCCGCGCATCTGCTTCGTCAACAAGATGGACAAGATCGGTGCGGACTTCTACTTCACCGTGCGGACCATCGAGGAGCGCCTCGGCGCCCGGGCGCTGCCGATTCAGCTGCCCATCGGTTCCGAGGGCGACTTCGAAGGCATCGTCGACCTGGTCGAGATGAAGGCCAAGGTGTGGCGGGGCGAGAC
>JAOPWT010000275.1 GCA_025965555.1 Mycobacterium sp. | reverse complement strand
CTTCGCGCAGCCCACTCACCGCGACATCCGTCGCGTCATCCCAATCCACGTACAGCTCGCGCGCGGCGGGATCCAGTAGGCGCCAGCGCAGGAAGTTTTGACCGGGGGCGAAACCCGGTGACAATTCGCGGGCCAGCGGGTTGGCCGCCAGGACATCCAGGCTGCGGCTGGCCACGATCGCCGGCATTGGAAACTGATCGATCAGTTCGTCCACGGCGTCGACGGCATCGATACCTGCGTCCTCCCGCCGGCGGGAGGACGGGCTGGCCAGCTGGTGCAGATACTCGCTGGCCTTGACGTCGAGCTGTAGCGCCCGCGCCAGCGCGTCGATCACCTGGGCCGACGGGTGGGTGTCGCGACCCTGTTCAAGCCGCAAGTAGTAGTCGGAGCTGATGCCGGCTAACGTCGCCAACTCCTCGCGGCGCAAGCCCGCAACCCGACGCCGTTGGCCGCCCAGCAGGCCAACATCCTCGGGCCGCACCTGCTGGCGCCTGGCCCGCAGGAAATCGCCAAGCGGGTTGGCCTTCGCTGCCACCGCCTGAGCCTAATCGTGTCCCCGCCACTTCGAAGGCAGCTTCGAAAGTAGGGCCGCAACCACACCGGTTGGTGTTACCAGAGGTCCCCGATGCGCCAGTCCTTGAGCTCTGATGTGTTGAGTTGCCCGGGTTCGGCGATCACCTGACCGCTGGAGACGTATGCGGCTCACCGCTGTCGGGTTGTCGTCGCTGATTGCCTAATTACCTTCTGGCGCATCGCAATCAATCACAACGCGCGCCTGTCCGGCATGTCCGTCAGATGACCGCGCGCACGGCCTGTTCGAAGCCGGCGACGTGCTCGAGGGCGAGTTTGGCCGCCAGGTCGGCGTCGCCGTCGACGATGGCACGCAACAACGCGGCGTGTTCGATGATGTGGTCGGCGACGCGCGGGAGACGGTCGAGGAAGAGGCACCAGATCCGGGTGGCGTGAGCGTCCTGACAGACCAGTACGTCCTCGAGATGTGGGTTCCCGCATGCTCGGTAGATCGCGGTGTGGACGTTGACGTCCTTGCGCAGCAGGGTCCGCGGGTCCTCGTCTCGGTCGAGTCCGGCGATCTCGTCCGCGAGCTCACTCAACCGCTGACGGGTCTCGCGTGACGCGGTTCGAGCTGCGCGCGCTGCGGCCAAGGGTTCGAGCTGCGTACGGATTTCGGAGATGTACGCCAGATCGGTGATGTCGACCGTGGTCGCGAACGTTCCGCGGCGCGGGTAGGCGATGACCAGCCTGTCGCGCTCAAGTTGTTTGAGCGCTTCACGCACCGGTGTGCGACCGAAGCCGAGCTGACGGGCCAGGCCCTCGTCATTGATCGGTTCGCTTGGCCGGATGTCCAGCATGACGAGTCGCTCGCGGATCAACGCGTAGGCGTGTTCTGCGTTCGACACGCCGGGCCGGTCACCCGTCGCGGCCAGGTCCACGCTCACGCTCGTCTCCTTCGTGGAGGTTCCGCTTGACCACCACCTGATCAGCAGCTTACGGTGCGTGCAGCCTAACTGATATACCAGTTGTCGCGATAGTCATGGAGGCACGGATGAGTCCACACCCCCCGGGCGCTCACTTGCCTGATCACCCCGACTTTCTGTGGCGGAATCCCGAGCCGAAGCGCTCCTATGACGTGGTGATCGTCGGAGGTGGCGGCCACGGTCTGGCCACCGCGCACTACCTCGTCAAGAACCACGGCATCACCAACGTCGCGGTGCTCGAGAAGGGCTGGCTGGCCGGCGGCAACATGGCACGCAATACGACGCTGATCCGATCGAACTACCTGTGGGACGAGAGCACCCGAATCTACGAACACTCGTTGAAATTGTGGGAGGGACTCGAAGAGGACCTGGGCTACCCGATCCTGTTCAGCCAGCGCGGGGTGTTGAACCTCGCCCACAGCCTGCAGGACGTCCGCGACAGCGTGCGCCGGGTCGAGGCGAACGTGCTCAACGGTATCGATGCCCAGTGGGTCTCGCCCGAAGAGGTCAAGCAGATCTGTCCGATCGTCAACATCTCGGACGACATTCGTTACCCGGTCCTCGGGGCGACCTACCAACCGCGGGCGGGAATCGCCAAGCACGACTATGTCGCTTGGGGTTTCGCCCGCCGTGCCGACGAGGCCGGTGTGGACGTCATCCAGGGTTGCGAGGTCACCGGATTCACGACCGACGGCGACAGCGTGACCGGATTGAACACCACCCGCGGCGACATCTCGGCGGGACGGGTCGTCCTCTGCGCGGCAGGGCACACCTCGGTACTCACCGAGATGCTCAACATCCCGGTGCCCGTCCAGAGCCATCCACTCCAGGCGCTGGTGTCCGAACTCCTCGAGCCCGTGCACCCGACGATCGTGATGTCCAACGCGATTCACGTGTACGTCTCGCAGGCACACAAGGGCGAACTGGTGATGGGCGCCGGCGTCGACTCCTACAACGGCTACGGCCAGCGCGGCGCCTTCCACATCATCGAGCGCCAGATGGCGGCCGCGGTGGAGCTCTTCCCGATCTTCGCGCGAGCCCATCTGCTGCGCAGTTGGGCTGGAATCGTCGACGTCACCCCGGATGCGTCGCCGATCGTGGGCGCGACGCCATACGAGAATCTCTACCTCAATTGTGGTTGGGGGACAGGCGGATTCAAGGCCACCCCCGGGGTCGGTTGGTGTCTGGCCGACACCGTCGCCACCGGTGAGCTCCACCCGTACATCGCGCCGTTCAGCTTGGACCGCTTCGTCACGGGAGCCCTGGTAGACGAACACGGCGCCGCCGCCGTAGCCCACTGACGCCGTTGACCAGAAGCTAGGAGCACAGTGCAACTCATCGAATGCCCGTGGTGCGGGCGGCGCGAGGAGACCGAGTTTCACTACGGCGGTCAGGCGCACGTCCCGTACCCCGACGACCCGGCTTCACTGTCCGACGAGCAATGGGCGCACTACGTGTTCTTCAGGGCGAACCCCAAGGGGCGCTTCGCCGAACGTTGGGTGCACAGTGCGGGGTGCAGGCGTTGGTTCAACGCCGTGCGAGATACCGCGACCTACCAGTTCGAAGGCGTGTACCGCCCGACCGATCCGAGGCCGACGATCTGATGACAGCACCGTACCGCACGCCGGCCGGGGGCCGGATCGACCGTCACACCGAATACCAGTTCACCTTCGCCGGGCGCACCTTGACCGGACACCCGGGGGACACGCTGGCCTCGGCTCTGCTGGCCCACGGCCTGCACCACATCGGTTCCAGCGTCAAATACGGACGGCCCCGCGGAATTTCAGCCGCGTGGGCGGAGGACACCTCTGGCCTGGTGCAGATCGACGCACCGTTCTCCGAGCCGATGCTGCTGGCCTCGACGGTCGAACTCTTCGACGGCTTGGTGGCCAGAGGGATTCCGGGTCAGGGCCGGTTGGCCGAGGTGCCCGACCCTGCTCGCTACGACGCCATGCACGCACACGCCGACCTTCTGGTGATCGGGGCCGGCCCGGCGGGCTTGCTTGCGGCACTGACGGCCGCGCGTGGCGGCGCCCGAGTCGTGCTGGTCGACGAACAGTCCGAGCCCGGCGGCGCCCTCCTCGGCGGTGCCGACCACATCGACGGCGGGCCCGCCTTGGACTGGGTGCGCTCGGTCGTCGACGAACTCGCCACCTACCCCGAGGTGCGGCGCCTGCAACGGACGACGGCGTTCGGTCACTACGACGACGGTTTCGTCCTCGCGCTCGAGCGCCGCACCGATCATCTCGGCGCCGCCGCCCCACCTCATGTGTCGCGGCAACGGGTGTGGCGTATCCGTGCCAGGCACGTCCTGGTGGCGACGGGTGCCCACGAACGGCCCGTCGTGTTCACCGACAACGACCGCCCGGGAATCATGCTGGCGCACAGCGCCAGAACGTTCCTGCACCGGTATGGGGTCCTGGTCGGTCGAGAGGCGGTGGTCTTCACCACCAACGACAGCGCCTACCTGGCGGCCTTCGATCTCGCCGATGCGGGTACTGCCGTCAAGCTCATCGTCGATGCCCGCACAGAGGTCCGCGAGGCGCTCCGGTCCGAGTGCGACCACCGGGGGATCCGGCTGCGTACAGGTTCCGTGGTATCCGGCACCCAAGGTGCCGACCGCGTCAGCCACGCCCTTGTCGCCGACGTCGACGCAACGGATGATGCTGACGCCGAGACCCTTTCGTGTGACACCCTGTTGGTCAGCGGCGGCTGGAACCCCGCAGTGCACCTGTTCAGTCAGATTCGTGGCACGTTGCGCTACGACCCCACGCTGGGCGGATTCGTCCCGGGCGCACCGCTGCCGAACGTCGGCGTCGCAGGCGCCGCCAACGGTGTGATGGATCAGGCGGGTTGCCTGCGTCAGGGGCAGGAGTCGGCGCTGGCTGCGCTCACCCAACTGGGCATTGAGGCTGGCGAACCGGCTGCCCTGCCCGGCGTGCCCGCCAAGGAGACGGCGCCCGGCCTGGTGCTCTGGCGAGTGCGCATCGGCGACGAGCACGCCCAGTTCGTCGACGTCCAGCGTGACGCGACCGTCGCGGATCTGGTTCGTGCCGTCGGCGCAGGCATGCGCTCGATGGAACACATCAAGCGTTACACCACCATTGGCACCGCACATGACCAGGGCAAGACGTCGGGAGTGATTTCGTCCGGCATCACCGCCGAACTCCTCGGCGTCGGCATCGAGACGTTGGGCACCACCACGTTCCGTCCGCCGTACACGCCGGTGGCCTTCGCCGCACTGGCGGGCCGGAACCGCGGCGCTCTCTTCGACCCCGAACGCACCACCGCACTGCACGACTGGCACGTCGAACACGGCGCGGTGTTCGAGGACGTCGGGCAATGGAAGCGGCCGCGCTACTACCCCGAACCCGGCGAAGGCATGGACGATGCCGTCGTGCGCGAGTGCATCGCGGTCCGCGGCAGCGTCGGCATCCTGGACGGCTCGACACTCGGCAAGATCGACGTGCAGGGGCAGGACGCGGGCCAACTGCTCGACCTCGTCTACACCAACATGATGAGCAACCTCGGGGTCGGCGCCGTCCGCTACGGCGTGATGTGCGGCGTCGACGGCATGGTGATCGACGATGGAACCGTCATGCGCCTGGCCGACGACAGGTTCATCGTCTTCACCACCACCGGCGGCGCCGCCACGATCCTGGACTGGATGGAGGAATGGCTGCAGACCGAATGGCCGCACCTGCGAGTGCATTTGACCTCCGTGACCGACCACTGGTCCACCTTCCCGGTGGTCGGTCCCCGCTCGCGCGACCTCATTGGCACGGTGTTTCCCGATCTGGACGTCTCAGGCGACGCGTTCGGCTTCATGACCTGGCGGGACACCAGTCTCGACGGCGTGCCGGTGCGGGTCGCGCGGATCAGCTTCTCCGGTGAACTCGCATTCGAGGTGAACGTCGCGCACCGTCACGCGCCGGCAGTGTGGGCGAAGCTGATCGACGCCGGAAGGGCTTGGCACATCACACCGTATGGCACGGAGACGATGCACGTGCTGCGCGCGGAGAAGGGCTACCCGATCATCGGCCAGGACACCGACGGCACCGTCACTCCTCACGATCTCGGAATGGCGTGGGCGGTGTCAAAGAAGAAGCCCGACTTCATCGGCAAACGGTCCTTCGCCCGTGCGGAGAACCAGAACCCGATGCGCAAGCAGTTGGTGGGCCTACTGCCGACGGATGGGAAGACCCAGCTGCCCGAGGGCTCCCAGATCGTCGACTGCGGCGAGGCGAACACGCTTCCGCCACCGCCGGTCCCGATGCTCGGCCACGTGACCTCGAGCTACTACAGCCCCGAACTCGGTCGTACCTTCGCGCTCGCGCTGGTGAAGGCCGGCCGCTCGCGGGTCGGCGAGGTGCTGCAAGTCCCGATCGACGGGCGCCTGGTCTGCGTGGAGGTCACCGGTTCCGTGCTCGTCGACCCCGAAGGAGCACGACGCGATGGCTGACACATTGGCAGACACCGAAGCGGTCTCGATCACCGAGGACCCGTTCGACACGATGGTCGACGTGCGCGTCGGCCTGCCAGGTCCCGGTGCCACCGCGGCGGCCGAAGTACTGGGGATGGCGTTGCCCGCGGTGGCCTCCACCTACGCGGTGAACGGGGACGCCACCGCGATCTGGTTGGGGCCAGACGAGTGGCTGGTCACCACGAGGTCGAGCAACGGTGACGAATTCGAGTCGCGACTGCGCGATGTGATCGCCCCGCACGGAGGCGCTGCCACCGACGTGTCCGGGCAGCGAACCACGCTGCGGCTCAGCGGGTCCCGCGCCCGCGACGTACTCGCCAAGGGCTGTTCCCTGGATCTGCATCCGCGGGTGTTCGGTCCTGGCGCTGCCGCGCAGACGATGCTCGGCCAGGCGGGAATCGTGCTGATGGCGTTCGACGACGCGGGTACCGACTACCGCATCCTGGTTCGCACGTCGTTCGCCAGATATCTGGTCGCGTGGCTGCTCGACGCCGCGGCGGAGTACACCACCACGGGCTGACGGCTCAGACGAAGGATTGTTCGGCGGTGAGGCCGAGGTCGGGGAAGGCTCCGATGACGATGGTCTGCGCATTTCCCCATCCCGTTGTGCCCGTTGAGTCGTCACGCAAGTGAACGACGCAATCACGATGTTGATGCAGGCGTCGGGCGACCGTCGGATCGGCGCAGTCGTCGACGTGCTCACCGGACACGTCGAGGGCGCCGCGCCATTGGCCGTGATACTTGCCTTCGAATCCGAAGTACAGCCCGGTGCCGAGATGGAATCCGGTGGCGGTCGGGACCTCGAGGACGTATGTGCGCGCGGTCCCGTCGGGCAGCCTCACGTGGATCGAACCGCCGAGCAGGCGACGGTTGTCGTCCTGAAAGCGCAGCTGTGGGTCGATCAGGGTGAACGTGTCGACCGTGCCGTCGGCGTGCTCGATGCCGCCCTGGGAGTTGATCGTGGTGCGGCCGTCGATGGTGTTGCGTTGGTAGTACACGTGTGATGCCGACACCGTGCCGTCGGCATCGGTCAGCAGCACGGGCATCCAAATCGTGTAACTGCTGAATCCGGTCGGCCTGGGCGGGCGGGGGAGATCCTTGGCCGGTGCTCCCACCTGGTACCGCACACTCCACGAATGATCACGCGTGGAAACCCAACGGGTGGTGTCGAATTCATGGCGCTTTCCCTCGACCTCCACCCAGCCGGTGGCCGTGCCGCTCTGGTGATATCGCGTGACGTCGGCGTCGACCCGCGAACCGCCCAGCGACCGGTGGATCTCACGGTCCTCGAGCGCCGCGGGCACGGACCCGTGGAAGGTCCACTCGAAGCTCACGGGCCCGACGTCGTTGGGCTCGAGTGAGAAACGCACCGCGACCATCGGTTCGAGGATCTCGTAGCGGATCGGCCCGATGATGCAGCGGTCGACGTCGTGGGTGAGGTCGCGGCTGGCGCGCACCGTCCACTGCTCGTCGCCACGGCAGACGCCGGCGTAGCCGTCGATCACCCCGCGGTTGGTGTACTTGCCGAGTCCGAAGGCCAGCTGCAACGAACCATCGCGCGCGTACGCCGTCGCGCACACCTTCTCGGTCCAGTTGCGATCGGTCTGAGCACCACGGCGAAGGTGTCGGCGAACTGATGGTTGAGGTGATCGTCGGCGGGCGTCAGCGGCCCCCCCGCGGAGACCATCACCTCGTGGGACACCTGGGGTTCGGGTGCTGCACCGACGCGCGCCGGCGGAGCGCATCGACATCCTCAACGCGGGTGACGACGATGCCGAAAAGGATGTCACGGCTTGCGTCAAAAACGCTCAGCTAATTCACGATGTGAACTACGCTCGCGTTGACTAGGAGGTGGCCATGAAGGCTTTGCTCGCAGTTACCCTCGCGATCGGCATCGCGATCGGGGTCGCACCGACCGCCGCGGCCGATGAGAGCGACTACCTGGATCAGCTCCAGCCCAGATTGGCCTTCCTCAGCGCGAAGCAACTGGTGACCGAGGGCTACAAGGTGTGTCGATACGTCAGCGTCGGAAGGCCGACGGCCGATGCGATCCCGATGGTGGTACAGGATCTGCAGGTCTCGGTGGCTGCCGCCTACGCGATCGTCCCGGCCGCCATCGAGGAGCTGGACTGCTGACCGTGGTCTAGTCGGGGCCTTCGCGGCGGACGACCGGCGTACGCAGCTCGGGCGACGAGCGTGAATGAAGTTCTGATGAGAGTTCCCTACGGTTGCTCTGGCATTGCTTGTCGACGCCCTGCGGCTCGGCCATTGTTGAGGACGGACCGGGGCGCCTGCGTCTCGTCAGGATCTGTCAGCCCCGGTCCTACAAATCTCATCCCAGGTTCGGCCCGCCACAGTCTTTCCGTGGCGGGCCGAACGACATTCAGGGGCACAGGCCCAGCTCGAGCGCTACGCCCACAACAGGAATGAGGCTTCCCATGACCGCAGACTTGCCTGACACCGCTCTGGAACTGCGTTCGTTGGTGACGTCGGACGGGACGCTGAAACTCTCCCTGCGCGAGATCCCCGTTCCCACTCCAGCGACCAACGAGGTGGTGGTCCGCGTGGAAGCCTCGCCGATCAACCCATCGGACCTGGGCCTGCTCGTCGCCTCTGCCGACATGACCACCGCGACGGTAACGGGACCGCCGGAGCGACCCGTCGTGACGGCATCGTTGGGCGCGGGGTCGCTCGGCGCGCTGTCGGCGCGACTCGACGAATCCCTGCCCGTGGGCAACGAGGGCGCAGGCACCGTCGTGGCGGCGGGGTCGTCCCCGGCCGCACAGGCGCTCCTCGGGAAGACGGTGGGAATCGCGGGCGGCGCGATGTACTCGCAATACCGAGTGGTCGACGCGGCCGCATGCCTCGTCCTGCCCGAGGGAACGACGGCCAAGGACGGGGCGTCGTCCTTCGTCAATCCGTTGACAACCCTCGGAATGGTGGAAACCATGCGCCGCGAGGGACATTCGGCCCTCGTGCACACCGCCGCTGCGTCCAATCTCGGCCAGATGCTCGTCAGGGTGTGCCTGGAGGACGGCATACCGCTGGTCAACATCGTCCGCAAGGCGGACCAGGAAGAGTTGTTGCGATCGCTCGGCGCAGTCCACGTCTGCAACTCGGCATCGCCGACGTTCACGACGGATCTCATCAAGGCTCTGACGGCGACGTCGGCGACGCTGGCGTTCGACGCCACGGGTGGCGGTACGCTCGCGAGTCAGATCCTCAACGGCATGGAGGTCGCGGCGAGTTCGGCGGACTCGACAGGCGCCGGGTACTCACGCTACGGATCGAACGTCCACAAGCAGGTGTACATCTACGGAGGACTCGACACCGGCCCGACGATCCTCACCAGGAACTTCGGCATGGCGTGGGGAATCGGCGGGTGGCTGCTGACCCCGTTCCTTCAAAACGCAGGAGCCGAGACGATCGGACGGCTTCGGGCCCGCGTGGCCGCGGGGCTCACGTCGACCTTCGCGAGCACCTATACGCGAGAGGTGTCGCTCGCCGGCATGCTCGCGCCCGACGCGTTCACCGCCTACGTCAAACGAGCGACCGGCGAGAAGTTCCTCGTCACTCCTCAGTCGCTCCCGTAATCGTCACGCGGGGTAGCCCTGCAACAAGCCGCGATCGGATCCGGCATCGAACTCGTGAGCCCGATGCCACCTGTCACGTGTTCGGCGTTCGGTAGCTGAGCCCTAGTCCATGATACCGGCGCCGATCGTCCGAGCGGCCGTCGGCGGTGAGGCGCTCGAATTGATTGTGCGTCCCCATTGAGCGGGCGCAACCCCGGTCGTGCGCTATCAACAATGGCCGACGCCATTGATCTTGAATTGATCTTGATTCATCGGGCTGCGAATCGCCTGGGCCGATCGCTCAAGTTGCTGCACGACGCGCGGAAATCTTCGACGGGAGCAATTTTGGGTCTCGTTTCGGACTTTGCTGTGAGCTAAATGACCGCTAATCAGCGCGTTTATGGCCTAAGCGAGAAGGTAGCAAACGCCGGTCCTTGCGTTTGCAAGTACCGACCTGAAACTTGGCGTCAGAATGTTTGCTAAACCAAAATAGCGGCTAACTTCGTAGCAGGAACTTCA
>JAOPWT010000268.1 GCA_025965555.1 Mycobacterium sp. | reverse complement strand
GGTCGTTCGTAAAGGACGCCCGCGGTGTCGAGCACCGCGGCGATCTGCTCGTCGGTCCAGCCACGACCGAGCTGGGCCGACGGCATCGGTGCGATCGGCTCGCCCAGTTCGGCGGCCACGGCGAGCGCCGCCCCGAGCGCAGTCCCCGAGTCGCCTGCCGCGGGCTGCACCCAGACGTCGCGGAAGCCGCTCTCGGCGTGGATGCGCGTGTTCGCCACGCAGTTGAGCGCCACTCCCCCGGCCAGACACAGGCGGTCGGTGTCGACGCGGTCGCGCAACCACGCCACCAGATCCAGCAGCACCTCTTCGACGACGAGTTGCACGCTGCACGCCAGATCTGCATACAGCGGTTCGGGCCTGGCGAACGCGGCGGCACCTTCGGGCGGGGTCGATGGGCGCGGGTGTGCCAACTCGGTCCAGTCGATCCGCTCGGTGCGGAATCCACCATCGCCGCAAGCGAACACGCGCTCTCGCAGGTAATCGGCGAAGCGCGGCTCGCCGTAGGAGCCCATCGCCATCACCTTGTACTCGTCGCTGGAGCGGGTGAACCCGAGATGCTCGGTGAGGCCCTCGTAGAGCAGTCCCAGGGAATGCGGCAGCGACTGCGACGCGAGGACGTCGAGCTTGAGATCGCGATAGACGCCCGCCAGCATGGAGGACCTCTCGCCACGGCCGTCGACCACCAGCACGGCGGCTTCGGGGTCGGGCGAGGCCAGCGCGGTCGACGCGGCATGCGCGACGTGGTGGCGCACGAACCACACCACCGCCGGATCGAGGCCGGGCAGTGCCGTGGCGAGGAACCCCGGCGCCCGCGTGGCGAAGAGCGTGCGCAGGTACTCCCAGTGCGTGTCAAGGCCTTCGAGCTCGTCGCTCTGGCCGTCCATCAGCGTCGGGTCGTAGGAGTACCCGACGGCGTCGAGGTCGTCGGGTCGCAGACCCGCCTCGGCCAGACACCACTTCGCCGCCGCGGTGGGCAGCTCCCACGTTGAGAACGGCACCGCCTGCTTTCCGTGCTTGCGCCTGCTGAAGCGCTCCTCCTCCCCCGCGGCCACGACGTTTCCGTCGATGACCAGCGCGGCAGCCGGATCGTGGAAGACCGCATTGATACCAAGGACTTTCACCAGCGCCTGCCCTCCGCCGTCACAGGAAGGCCGTCGGCGCCCATGCGGAACCACTCGACGGTGGCATGCAACCCGTCGGCGTAGTCGATGGCAGGGCCCCAGCCCAGCCGCTCGCATGCCACGGCGATGTCGGGACACCGCCGCTGGGGGTCGTCGGTGACGGCCGGGACGAAGTCGATCGGCGAGGCGCTGCCCGACATGTCGCGAATCAGTTCGGCGATGCGCAGCACGGTCAGCTCCTCGGGGTTGCCGATGTTGACCGGGCCCGCGAAGTCACTGAGCGCCAGTGCGATCAGTCCGGCCACGGTGTCGGTGACGAAGCACAGCGAGCGGGTCTGCAGGCCCGTGCCGGAGACGGTGATCGGTTCGCCATGAAGCGCCTGGCGGCAGAAGGTCGGCACGGCGCGACCGTCGTCGGAGCGCATGCGGGGGCCGGAGGTGTGGAAGATGCGCGCCACCCCGATCGACTGTCCGCGTTCGCGAAGGTAGGCGAATGACAACGCCTCGGCATAGCGTTTCGCCTCGTCGTAGACGCTGCGTGGGCCGATGGGGTTGACGTTGCCCCAATAGCTTTCTCGCTGAGGATGTTCCAACGGATCGCCGTAGACCTCGCTCGTCGAGGCCAGCACGAACCGGGCACCGCAGCGCTCGGCGATTCCGAGCGCGACCTCGGTGCCCGCCGCACCAGTGCGCAACGTCGCGGTCGGCATTCTGAGATAGTCGACCGGTGACGCGGGTGAGGCGAGGTGAAAGACGGTGTCGAACGAAAAGAGGGTATCGAACGAGTCGTCGCGGTACTCGACCGGCAGCGGTTGGCTGATGTCGTGTTCGATGAAGCGGTAGCCCGGCCGCCCGAGCAACCGCGTCCCGGCGTCGGGAGCGCTGGTGGAGAGGTTGTCGATGCAGACGACCTCGACGTTGCGGTTCAGCAGCGTCTCACAGAGGTGACCGCCGACGAAACCGGCTCCGCCGGTCACCAGCACCCTGGCGAGTCTGGTTTGGCGACCCCGGCTGCGGGTAGAGGCATCGCTCATGGTCATGGAATCACGTACCTCGTTCGTCATAGCCAGCCGAGACCGCTCGCCGGAGTTGGCGGTGGTGCTGCAGCGGCTGTTGGACACCACCAGTTGTCCGATCGTGCTCGTGGACAATGCATCCGAGGACGATTCGGTGGAGATGGGGACACGCCTCGCGGCCGGATCGGGCGGCAGGCTCGAGGTCGTCGCCCTGACCGACAACCTCGGTGCGGTCGGCCGCAACGTCGGGGTCGGCCGGTGTACCACGCCGTACGTCGCCTTCTGCGACGACGACTCCTGGTGGGATCCCGAGGCAACAGCGCTCGCCGAGGACGTCTTCGATGCACATCCCACCGTCGCGCTGCTCGCCGGGCGGACCGTCGTGTGGCCAGGGCAGACCGACGACCCCATGGTCGAGTTGCTCGCCTCGAGCCCGCTCGGCCACGACCCTGGCTTGCCAGGACCCTCGATTCTCGGCTTTCTGGCTTGCTCGTCGATGGTCCGCAAGGACGCGTTCGAGGCCGTCGGCGGCTTCAGCCCGATCCTGCACTTCCGCGGTGAGGAGCGGCTGCTGGCATGGGATCTCGCCGCGAACGGGTGGGATCTGTGCTTCTGTCCCCGGCTGGTGGCACACCACCATCCGTCGATCGTTCGCCCCGCCAGTTCCTCGCAGAAGGCGCGCAGCACCCGCAACGACGTTCTGACGACGTGGCTGCGCCGTCCGGTCCGGCAGTGCGTCACGGCCGGAGTGACGTTCGCGCGAGCGGCCGCCGCCGACGAAGCGCACACCCGCGCCTTCGGCGAGGCACTGCGCCTGCTGCCTGCAGTCGTGCGCGAACGACACAGGCTGCCCGCCGACGTGGAGGCGTCGCTCGCGGTGCTGGAGAGCCGCTGAGAAGTCACGACCATCACGGCGCCTCCCCAGCATCGGGCAGTCGGGGACCCGTCATGCTCCGGTAGAGGACGGCGGCGTCGTCGGCGACCCGACCCCACGTGTAGCGCTCACACACGCGCTTGCGACCGGATTCTCCAAGTCTCTGGCGGACTTTCGGCTGCGACAGGATGGTGCACGTTGCCTGCGCGAGTGCTCCGGGATTGTGCGGCGGCACCAATTTGCCCGTCACGTCGTCGACGACCGTGTCGAGCATGCCGCCAACGGCGGTGGCGATCACTGGCACACCGCAGGCCATCGCCTCGAGGGGAACGATGCCGAAGGGTTCGTACCAGGGCGTCGCGGCAACCACGTCGGCCGACCGCAACAGCATCGGCATCTCGTCCCGAGCCACCGACCCATAGAGATGCACACGGTCGGCGACTCCCATCTGACCGGCCAGATGCTGCAGCCTGGTCGCCTCCGAGTCGGTATCCAACTCCGACTTGTCCGGACCCCCGACGATGACGAGTTCGGCGTCGGGCAACTGCCGCATGGCGTCGATCATGGTCTCGAAACCCGTGCGCGGCACCAGCCTTCCCACGGCGACAATGCGGTGCTTGCTGCCACGCGACGCCGTGGGTCCCCTTGGCGTGAACTCGCGCACGTCGACCCCGCACGGAATGACCGAGATCGCCGAACGGGCCCTGCCCATCCGCACCAGTTCGTCGACCTCGTCAGAACAGGTGGCCGCCACCCAGTCGATGTTGCGTGCCAGGTGCGACTCAAGGCGGATCCGATCGTCGGGGCTGGTGTCCTCGGTTCCCTGGTGCAGTTTCTTGACCACACCCAGCGCGTGAAAGGTCTGCACCGATGGCACGCGATGCACCGCGGCGGCCTGCATGGTCGCCAAGCCGGACATCCAGAAGTGCGCGTGGGCGACGTCGGGGCGCCAGTCGACCCAGTGTGCGCGCAGCGACTCTCCGAACGCGTGCATGTATTGCAGGAGTTGGTCCTTGGGCACGTGCTCCGCCGGACCCGCATCGACGTGGACAACGGTGAAACCCTGTTCCGTGTCGACGCGCTCCGGGAGCCCCGCGTCGTCCCGCCGGGTGTAGACCATGACCTCGTGCCCGCGGCGAGCCAGTGCTGCCGACAACTCGGCGACGGCGACGTTCTGCCCACCGGCGTCCACACCGCCGAGATGGGCGAGTGGACTGGCATGTTCGGAGACCATCGCTATCCTCAGCGGCGGCGAAGTGGTCATCTGCACACCTCCTCGATCAGCCGGTTCCACTGTTCGAGGAACCGTTGGATACCGAAGTGACTCGTTGCGTGTTCACGTGCCGCCTTGCCGGCTGCGACCGCGGAGTCGTGATCGGCGATGAAACCCTCTGCCGCCCAACCGAGTGCCTCGATATCGGCACTGACGATTCCCGCCTCCGGCGGAACGACCAGCGGTGCCATGGTCGAGGCGACGGCGACAATGGGCATGCCGAGGAACATGGCCTCGATGAGCGACAACCCGAGCGAGGTCCATCGCGCGGTGTGCAGATACACCGCACGTCGAGCCACTTCGACCATCAGCTGCTCGGCCAGGAGGTCGCCACGACCCGTGACCCGCGACCCGGTCATGACTCGGTTGCCCAGTTCGTCGGTGCCGATGCCCCACACGTCGATCGGCACGTGTCGACTGACAGCACCAAGGAGGTCGGCGCCGACGGTTCGCCAGCGCCGCGACGGCTCGTTGATCATCGTGGCAGCCGACGCGATATCGCCGGTGTAAAGCGGTCCCGGATCGTGGATTCCGTGCGAGATGACGCGAGTCGGTGCAATGCCGTTGTCCCACATCAACGCATTGAAGTCCGTGACGTGAACCAGCGGGACGTCGCTGCGCTCCGCCATGGGGTGAACGCTGTCGATCGGACTCGGCCGAGGTGCGTTGTGTTCCAGGTAGATTGCGGGCAGGTCCGCCCCTGGACGACGGCCCAGCCATTGTTCGGTCAACCCGATCTGCTCGGGCTTCTGCACGATCACGACGTCGACCTGGGCATCCCTCAACTGCGCGACGCTCACTTCCTCCGCGTTCGGCCAGGTTCGTCCAGACAAACCGCGGGCCCGCTGATCTCCCGAGGACGGGATCAGGTAGCGGTGCGGCCCGGCCACCAATGACTCCATCCACGAGCCGTGCACGTGCCATACGAGCACGTTGCGAGACGGGTCCTGTTGAAGCATGGGAGCCGAAATACCCTTCCAATAATTGTCTAAACGTCATTCACCGCGTCAGCACCATGGAGCTTCAATTGACGAAAGTATTTGTGGCACAACGTCCTCGCCTGACCCGGCTTGCGAACCGGATCGGCCGACGACGTACCGCCTAGGCGCCGACCGCCTCGGCTCTGGTCGGTGACGAAGCGCCTAGGTGCGGGCCGGCGTCCACGACGGCACGCTCGTAGATCGACTGTGCCTCGGCCGCAATGCGATCCCAGCCGTACCGGGACCGCGCGCGCGTACGGCCGGCCAGGCCCATGCCCCTGCGCAGCGCACCCCCGTGAAGGATTTCCCCGAGCGCGTCGGCCAGCTTGACCGGATCGCGTGGCGGCACCAAGAAGCCCGTCACGTCGTTGATGACGGTGTCAAGCATTCCGCCGACGGCCGTCGCAACGACCGGAATACCGCACGACATCGCCTCGACCACCGGCAACCCGAAGGGCTCATACCACGACGCGCTGACGAAGACGTCCGCCGATCTCAGCAGGCTCGGCAGCCGTTCCAGCGGAAGCCGACCGGTGAAGCGCACGCGACTCGCGACACCGCGACCCGCCGCCACACGTCGAAGCCGGCAGACGTCGGGGTCGCCATCCAGGCGGCCGGGGTCCGGCCCGCCAACCACGACGAGTTCTGCTGCCGACAGCCGGGACAGGGCGCCGATTACGTCTTCGATTCCCTTGTGCGGCACTAACTCCCGCGCTAGCAGCACTATCCTGGGCGCGTCCCTGCGGTCGTCCACACGTCCCATCGACGAGAACAGCTCGGCGTCGACCGCCTGCGGCAGGACCGAGATCCGCGCCCGGCGGCAACCGAGCCCGGTCAGTTCCGCCACGTCCTCCGCGCACGGCGCGGTCACCCGCGTTGCGGTGCGCACCAGCAACCGCTCGAAGCTCGCGCGCGAGCTCGGGCCGATGCGCCTGCCCTGGCGACGGTGCACGACGGCGCTCAACTCGGGCAGGGACTGCACCGAGGGAATGCCGTGACGATCGGCGGCCAGCTGGGCCGCCACGCCGTACATCCACGACCCGGCGTGAACCACGTCGGGCTGATCGACGCCCAAGCGGGCGGTGAGGAACCGGGCGAAGTCACCCAAGATCGGCGCCAGCGACGCATCCGATGCATACGGTGTAGTGCCAGGTCCAGGCAGGTGGGCCACGCGGTAACCCATGTCGGTGACCACCGCGTCCGAGCCGGAATCCCTTGGTCGCACGCTGTATACGGTCACCTCCAAACCGCGCGCCGCCAGCGCCCCGGCCATCGCCGCCAGTCTGCCACCGTGAACGTCGGTGATCTGCTCGACGCTCGGTGCCGGATGCGTCCCGACGAGCCCAACCTTCATCCGCACTCCTCGAGGTCGGCGACCCTATGCAAAATCCACCCCACCTCTGGGAGGAAACCCCGCTGGCACCCATGGTGAAACCGCCCGCCGGTCCCTCTTCGCTTCGCGGATGACCACCTTCGCCGATCGGATACCAGGCACTTCCGACGTTTGTCCGTACTCGCCGCGGGTATTGCCAACGCCATGTCCACGACGGAATATCCGGGCCACACCAAAGACATGAGCGAACAGCCCGCTGACGAGATACGCGACTACGTCGGACGGGAGCTCCTCTCCGGCAGAAGGGCACTCATCACCGGCGGTGACTCCGGCATCGGTCGTGCCGTCGCCGCCGCCTTCGCCAAGGAGGGCGCCGACGTCGCCATCGCCTA
>JAOPWT010000263.1 GCA_025965555.1 Mycobacterium sp. | reverse complement strand
TGGGTGCGGGTGGCATCGGAGAGCGCATGACCGAACCGAGCCAACGCATCGGTATGCACCTGAGTTTCCACATTCCGACGATACATCGCAATCTGTATTCATAAAACGCTGTAACGCAATCGGGTAGTGCTCGCGTTCGCACTTCCGCTGGTGTCGGTGATCAGCGAGGCCGCGGTCATCAGATAGGACGTTGGCGCTAGGGCGTTGGGTCGCCCTCGGAACTACGTGCGGCTGGGCCGATCATTCGACTGGTTCTGGGTTGGTTGGATGCTGTCGAGGGCCGCTCGGCGCGGCGAGGAGGCCCGCGGTGGCGGTGAGGAGTCCGCCGAAAACCAGGAGGGCGGGGGTGAGGCTGATCGCGGCGGCGAGGGCGCCGACGAGCAGCGGGCCGCCGGCGTCGCCGAGTTCGCGACCCACCTCGGCGGCGCCCATCGTTTGACCGAGTCGCTCCTTCGGGGCGGTGGCCGCCAAGTGGGCGAAGCCGATTGGGGTGATCACCCCGACCCCGACGCCGATCAAGGCGGCGGCGGTGATGAGCCCGGCGACGCCCGGCATCAACACCGCCGCGCACCCCAGCGCGGTGATCACCAGGCCGGTGGCGAGGCCGGTGCGGTCTCCGATGTGTCCGTCGTCATGGGCACGGCCGGAGCGGGGTTGGATCAGTGCGGCCGCCGCGGCAAGCAGCGACACCGTCGCGCCGGTGGCCAGCGGGCTGAGCCCTCGCTCGGCGCCGATGACCGGCAGGAATCCGACTCCAACTGAGAGCGCTCCGGTCGCGGCGGCCAACGCGAGGGTCGGCCGCACGAAGCCGGGGCTGGTGAGTCGGCGGCCCAGGTCGGCCACGGTTTGGCGAGTCCGCGGCAGCGGCGTAACGCCGGGCACCATCATCGTCGCCCATCCGGCGACAACGACGGCGAGGGCCGCCAGCGTGGCAAACAGCAGGTCGTACCCGCCGGCAGTGATCAACACACCACCGAGCAGCGGGCCCAGGGTGTAACCGAGGCCCTTCCATGCTCCGTAGCGGCCGAAGCCACGGCCTTGGCCGCCCGGCGGCGTCAGCCGCGACACCAGCACCCCCGCGGCTGGAGAGAACGCCGCCGCGGCGGCGCCCTGGCCGAACCGCGCCAAACCGACCCACGCCGGGTTGCCGGCGATGACGAACGCCGCGGAAGCAGCGGCGAACGCGAGCAGCCCGCCGAGCAGGACCGGGCGGGCGCCGATGCGGTCGGCCAGCGACCCGAACACCGGTTTAAGCGCCACTTCGGCGCCGTCATACACGGCCAACAACAGCCCCAATGCCAGCAGCGAGGCGTGTTGGCCGTGAACGTAGCCGCCGAGGCTGGCGGCGATGCTGTGCGCTCCGAACGCGGTGACGAACCCTGCTGCATACAACGGCAGCACCTGCCCCCGGGTCCCGACCGGGCCGACGTCTGACCTTTCGGGCGGAGTCATCGGCTGTCCGAAGCGATGCGGTGGGCGGTGCGATGCATGTCGGCGAGCGTCACATCTGGTGCAGGGCGGTGAAGACTCGTTCGGTGTAGTCGGCGAGCCGCGCGGCACAGTGTTTCAGGCGCTGATCGGCCTCAGCGGCAGTCGGGGCACCGAACACGTCCCGGGCTGCCAGCTCACGCTGCCACCGGCGCAGCCGCTCCAGGCTGTGTTCTTCCTCTTCGAGTTCAGCCATCGTGAACTTGGCGATCCGAATCTCCTTGTCGATCTCGGCGTCGAACTTGGCGCAGTCTGCGAGGAACTCGCCCCACTCCTCGTCGCGTTCCGCGGTGAAGAGTGCCTCCAGCCGGGCGGCGTCGGGTTCGTCGCGTCCGGCCGCGGTCAACACGGTCACCTCACCGTCGCCGCGTTCGGCGAGCTCCACGGTCCGGGCGATCCCCTCGGCGAACACCGGGACGTCGGGCACCGCCCACACGCCCTGGCCCAGCAAGACTGCCCCGGCCCGACGCAGTTCCCGCCACACCGCGACCCGATGCCGTGACGGGTCGGCCGGTACCCGAATCACCAACACCAGCCACCGCATCGCAGCCTCCGTCACACTAAAGAATGTAACACTCGTTACACCGGATCGTCGCCGACTGCCCATT
Source organism: Mycobacterium sp. (assembly GCA_025965555.1). Classification (GTDB taxonomy): domain Bacteria; phylum Actinomycetota; class Actinomycetes; order Mycobacteriales; family Mycobacteriaceae; genus Mycobacterium. The sequence goes on along the minus strand of JAOPWT010000263.1, from coordinate 7,173 downwards.
CGCCCCGAGGTAAACCACTGCCGTTCCGACAAGCTGGTGCGCACACTCCCCTACGCCGAGCGGCGGGCATAACCGAAAGCCGTTGGCGCAGAATCCCATTGGGAAAACGACTCCGTACGCGAGAGCGGACGACGACACTTGACGGGTGCAGATCACATGACAAGCCCCACTAGGCACAGCGCGCTGACACTCCTTCCCAGTGTCGTGACCATCGGGTCGTTGGTGCTGACCGCCTGCACGACCGGCCTCGTCCACCGGTCCAATTCGACGCGGCCCCTGCCATTGCAACCGGTGGGAGAAATCGCGTTGCCGGGCAACGCTTCTCGGTTCGACTATGCGAGCGTGGACAGCGATCGTGGACTGCTGTTCATCGCTCACCTCGGGGCCAGTGAGATGATCGAGGTTGACCTGCGCGCCAACGCCGTGGTGCGCACGGTCGGCGACCTGTCCGACGTGCACGGCGTGATGGTGGTGCCTGCGCTGCACCGGGTCTTCGCCACCGCAACCGGCGACAACCAGATGGTGAGCCTCGACGAAGACACCGGCTCAGTGTTCTACCGGACGCCCACCGGGGAGTACCCCGACGGGCTGGCCTACGACCCCACGCGCGACGCGGTGTGGACCACCAACGAGGCCGGCGGCTCCGAAACCGTGATTGCCGCGAGCGACGGAACCGTGCGTGCAACAGTCCCCATGGGCGGGGAGGCCGGCAACGTCGCCTACGACGCCGCCACCGACCGGATGTTGGTCGCGGTGCAAGGCCGCAACGATCTGGCCGTCATAGACCCAGCCGCGCTATCGGTGTCGCGGCGGATTCCCTTGCCGGGATGCGATCATCCACACGGGCTGGCGCTAGACCCGGTCGCGGCGACCGCGTTCGTGGCGTGCGACGGCAACGCCACCCTGCTCAGTGTCGACATCCCCAGCGGTCGGGTGACCGGCACCAACCCGGTCGGGGAAGGCCCCGACGTACTCGCCTACGACGCAGAGGCACAACGCCTCTACGTAGCCGCGGAGAGCGGCGAGGTCACCATACTGGACCGCGAGGCGGGCACGCTCGTGGTCACCGGCTCGGCGCACCTGGCCAACGCAGCCCACGTCGTCGCACTCGATCCGATCACCCACCGCAGCTACTACCCCGTCCCGTCGGGCTCGAGCGGGCACCCTGCACTACTCGAGGCGGCCCCCACCCAGTGACCACCGATCGCTGAGGGGCTCCAGCTGTCCAGACCGGTAACCGTCGGTCGCGCGGTGACGTCGAAGGGCGTGCGGGGTCCGCACCGCCGCGCAGCCGGCCGTGCGAACCGGCGGGCTGCGCGGCGACCCGCGCAATCCCAGCGGTACCGCCAGGACACCCCCAAGTAACTCTTCACTGTTTGCCTGTAGCCCAAGCAGAGTAAGGAGAGAGATACCGTGACCGACAAATTCCACCTGGGGTGGTTCCTGAACTTCGTCGCCGACGAGTGGAACGGCAACTGGGGCGACGGTGGTCGTGACTTCACCGGCGACTTCTACGTCGAGGTGGCCAGGGACTTCGAGCGCGCCAAGTTCGACTACATCCTGATCGAGGACAAGTTGATGGTGTCGACCGCCTTCGGCGGCACCATGGAGCACGACCTCAAACACGGCATCAACCCCAAGCACGACCCGGTTCCGCTCGCCGTGCTCATCGCGGCCGCGACCAGTCACATCGGCGTCATCCCGACGATGTCGACCAGTTTCTACCCCCCTTTTCTGCTGGCCCGGTTGTGCAGCACCATCGATCACATCGCCCGAGGGCGGTTCGGCTGGAACGTCGTCACCTCAGGGGAAGACAGGTCGGCGCAGAACTTCGGCATGGACAAGCTCTACGAGCACGACGAGCGATACGCGATGGCGAACGAGTATCTCGAGGTGGTCAGCAAGCTCTGGGAGTCATGGGAACCCGACGCCATCGAGCGCGATTACGCGACTGGCACGTACGCAAATTACCAGAAGGTCAACACGATTGACTTCGAAGGCAAGTACTACAAATCGCGCGGTCCACTGAACACCGCTCCCTCACCGCAGTACCGCCCGACCATCGCCCAGGCCGGCGCGTCGCCGCCAGGACGTGAACTCGCCGCACAGCACGCCGACACGATCGTTGCGCCCGCCAACGGTGCGGAGGCGATGAAGGCCTACCGCGACGACATCCACGAGCGGATGAAGGCCAACGGTCGTGACCCCTCCGAATGCAAGGTGCTCTATCTGGTGTCGCCGATCGTGGCCGATACCCACGAGGAGGCGATCGCCAAGCGCGACCGGTGGTTCAACACTCCGTCCTACATCGAGTACATGTTGGCCGAGATCTCGTCCATCACCGAGATCGACTTCTCCCAGTTCGATCTCGACCAGCCCGTGGGTGAGCTGACGACCAACGGTGAGCGGGGCTCTCTGGAGAGCTTCCTGTCGAGGGGCAAGGGCAAGACACTGCGCGAGATCGTCACCGGCAGCGGTCTCAGCTCCAACATCCCCCTCGTCGGCACGCCTGCGGAGGTGGCCACGGAAATGGGCGAACTGATGGAGGAAGTCGGCGGAGACGGCTACCTGATCACCAGCCCGGTGATGCGGCTCAATCGCCGCTACGTCACCGAGATCACCGACGGTTTGGTGCCCGAGTTGCAGAAGCTGGGTCTCACCCGCACGGAGTACACGACCACCATGCTGCGAGACACCTTGCGCGAGTTCTGACATGACGGTGTTGGGCACCGGGCTCCATGCACCGGATGCCGATAGTGTCGTCGCCTCGGCGGTCGACGCCGCGGTCGAAGCGCTTCAGACGGGGCGCATGGTCATCGTGGTGGACGCCGAAAACCCCTACGACGACGGTGATCTCACGCTCGCCGCGGCCAACGTCACGTCGGAGAAGTTGGCGTTCATGATGCGGCACACCGGGGGCATCCTCTGCGTCCCGATGCCGGCCGCCGATCTGGATCGGCTGAACCTACCGCCGATGGTCGCCATCAACGAGGACCCTCGCGGCACCGGATACACGGTGTCGGTGAACGCCAGATCGGGAATCACCACCGGGATCTCCGCCACTGACCGCGCCAGGACGATCTCACTGCTCGCCAGCCCCGACACCGGACCCACCGATCTCAGCCGACCCGGCTACGTCTTTCCGCTGCGCGCAGTCGAGGGCGGCGTGTTGCGCAGGGCCGGGCACACCGAAGCGGCCGTCGACATGGTGCGGATGGCCGGGCTGCCGCCCGTCGCGGTGATCGGCGAGGTCGTCGACGACGACGGTCATGTCGCCCGCGGGGATCGGTTGCGAGCGTTCGCCGCCACGCACGAAATACCCGTCGTGACGATGGGTGATCTCATCGCCTACCGGCGGCGCACCGAGCGACTGGTGGAGTTCAAGGCCTCCAGCCGGATGCCTACCCACCACGGCGAGTTCCGGGCCTACGGATTTCGATCGCTACTCGACGATCGCGAACACATCGCGCTGGTCATGGGTGAGCCAATTGGTTCGGATGGATCACCGATCCTCGTCCGGGTGCACTCGGAGTGCTTGCTGGGCAACGTCTTCGAGTCCGGACTCTGTCAATGCGGCCCGAAGTTGGACCTTGCGATGCAGATGGTCGCCGACGAGGGCCGTGGCATCGTGGTCTACCTGCGCGGGCAAGAGGACCGTTGCAGCGGACTGGTGCCGAAACCGACCCAGAGTCGGCCGGTCGACAAGCGGGACTACGGCGTCGGCGCGCAGATCCTCGCCGAACTGGGCGTCCGACGCATGCGCCTGCTCACCAACAGTCCGGTGAAGAGGATCGGGCTGGAGGCCTACGGTCTCGAGGTCAGTGCGACCGAGCGCCTACCGGTCGGCCCCGGTGCGCACGCCCTCGCCGACCCGCAGGCCCAGCGCGACGCTCACTGATGCGCTGGTTCCTGCCCTTGATGGCAGTCAGCGGTGTGGCGATGAGCCTGACCGCGCCGCTGGAAGTGCTCTTCGTCAGGGAGTTCTGGCATACCGGGCTGTTTATCGGCGTCTTCATGCTGAGTTCGGCGGTCGGTGTGATCGTCGTCGACGTGTTCGGCACCAGACTCGTGCCCGGGCTCGATGCCAAGGTCGCACTCACGGTGGGACTGGTGTTGTTCGGGATCGCCTGCATCGGATTGGGTTTGGCCACCGAGGGCGTTCTGCTGATGACGTCGCGGGTGTTGCAGGGATTCGGTGGTGGCGTGGTTCTCGGCGCTGGACTCCAGGCGGCGGTGCGGGTTGGTCCGGTCGGCGATGGCGTGGCCTCGTCCGTCGGGCGCTTCAACGTCGCGTTCCTCTTCGGAGGCGCCATCGGCTCGCCGGGCGGACTACTCGTGGCCGGGTTCATCGAGGGACGACTCGGCTACCAGGCCGCGTTCGTCCTCACCGGAGTGCTCGCCCTGGTCGTCGCGGCTGCCCTGGCCGTCGCGTTGCCGGCGTTGACCGCACCCCCAGGGATTCCGCCAGGTCGAATCGGCTTGCCGCGCTTCGACAAGACGCCCGGTAGCGGCGCGGCGCTGGTGTTGGCCATGAGTGGCGACTTCCTCCGCGGCGGTGTGCTTTTCACCGCGCTACCGTTGGCCGGCGCCGCCCGCGAGTATTCGACTCTGACGATCTCGGTTGCCATCGCGCTGATGTCGGGCATGGAGATCGTCGTGTTGTTGATCACCTATCGGTTCATCCGCAACGACGCGGTGGTCGCCATCCTGATCGCCTCGTTCGCGTTGGGGATGGTGTGTGCGGCGCTGCTCGCCGTCGCACCGGGCGCGACGACGTATCTGGTGGTGTCCGCGTTGTTCGGCGTCAGCTTGGCCGGCGCAACCGCGACCCTTCCGGTGCTGGTGGTAGCCCTGGTCGGCGAATCCTCCGCTGGTCTGGCAAAATTCCGAATCTCGGCCGGTATCGGGCTGCTGGCGGGGTCGGTCGGGTGCGCCGTGCTCGGCGCGCAGGCGGGTATCGGCGCGCTCTTCGGTCTCATCGCCGTCGTGCTGCTCGGTGGTGCTCAGCTCGCACGCTACGTTGGACGACGAATGGCGCCAACGTAACTCAGCCGAATCAACCAGGCTGCGACCTGAAACAATGGTCTGATCAAATAGTCCTGGGGTTATGGAAAGGATTCGAACGGTGTCACCAGATGACCGCACACTGTGTGAAGGCTCTCCGGTGAGAGGGCGTGCCAGCATGCCCGTCCGTCCGGAGGTGATGTACCAACGCCAGCGGCAGAGCCCGGACCGGCTGAATAATTCGGCCCGCCGAACCTACGATCTGCTGCGCTCCACCCTCGTCACCACCGGAGACAACACGTCTCTGGTCGAGCAGGAACTCACCGAAGCGATGTCAGCCAGCCGCAACACGATTCGAGCCGTTCTGCAACGGCTTGCCCGAGAAGGACTGGTCACCCGCGAGCCCAAGAACGGAACCCATGCCACGGCTTCTCTGGTGCTGCGGATCGACGAGCTCAGCTCCTTCGACCAGTACACGACCGAAGCCCCGATCGAGGTACGCGCGCTCGAATGCCGACCGCTCGGCTGCCCGCCGATGGTGCGCGACCGTCTGCGTCTGCCCGAGGGGTGGACCGTGTTGATGATCGAGAGCCTGGTGCTGGAGGACGGACGACCATTGGGGTTGACGGTCAACTACATCGCCCTCGCTGAGGACCAGTCGCCCGATTTCGACATCGAGGCGCCGGACGTCCTGCTGATCTTGGAGCGCCAACTCGGCATCAACGTCGGAGCCAGCAGCACCACCGTCGGAGCCGTTGCCGCCGACGAGCAGAGCGCTGAACTGCTCGGTGTCGAGGTCGGGGCCCCGATGGTCTGGCTGGAGGACGTGATCGAGGACGACTGCGGGCAGCCGCGGGCGCTGTCCCAATTCCGGCTGCGAGGCGACCGAGTTTCCTTCTCCGTCACCGCGCATCGCCGCACCGCCTGACGCCGTGCCAGCGTGCGCCACGGCGGGGCTGGTGGCGCGAAGAGAGGTCAGCACGTAGCGAACGCCGACTCGCATCGTGGCCGCTGCGCCGAAAGCTGAGACGTGCTAAGACCTCTCGGTCGTAAGTGGTCTACGTCAGCCGGCTGCGCGGTTCCTGCGCCCTACACACTGGCGTAATACGCGGGGTACTACTGCGAAGCAGTCGCGTCACGCGACACGGCTTCAATCCCAGATACGCACCGCAGCCGGCTGCCGTGCTTTCAGGTCAACAGCTGGGCACCCAGGAGGCTTTCATGGTCGACACCACACGTCTGAGCATCACCGCGATCGGTTGGGACCGGCGCACGTTCCTCAAGGCCAGTGGCCTCACCGTCGGCGGCCTCAGCCTTGCGGGACTGATCGCCGCCTGCGGCGGTGGCGGCGCGGGCGGCGGTGCCGGTGGTCAGGTGGGGACGCTCAAGCTTCCGTTCATCAACGACATGCAGATCCCTGACCCCGACATCATGTACGAGGGCGAAGGCGCCTTGGTCACGCACGCCGCCTATGAGGGGCTCGCCCACCGCCAGCGAAGAAGCGGTGACTGGGCGACGCCACCGCCGAGCACGCGTCGAGGACCGCTGGTACCGGTCGTCTCCCAGCGACGACGGTTCAAAGCTAAAAGAACCCAGCGCATCACATGGCATCGGAAGTCGCTGGCGCGCAAGATATCTCGATGCTTCAGGTAGAGAGCACGCCAAGTCGTTCGCCCGAAAAGTCGATGCAAAGACCTGGTTGGACAGGCAGGTCAGCGACCAAGTCGTGGGCACATGGACTGACCCGGCACTGTCAGCGACGACGTTCGGCGACCTCGCTGAGCGTTGGATCTCGACGAAGGCCAACCGATCGCCGAAGACCGTCGCCGGTTACCGCAGCATCCTCGACACCATTGTTCTTCCGCGCTGGAAAGAACTGCCATTACGGGATTTCCGCTACGACGATCTCCAGGTGTGGGTGACCAGCCTGTCGGTGGACGGCTCGACCCGGTTCGAAGGCAAGGGACTCAGCGCATCGCGCGTACGGCAGACTCACCAGCTCATCGGCGCGGTGCTCAAGTTCGCGGTGCGGGCGAAGCACCTTGCGGCCAATCCCGCGGACGGTATTGATCTCCCACCCTTGCCAGAGACCGAGCAGCGCCTCACGCACAAGCAACTGCAAAGCGTTGCGGTCGCGTCTGGCCACCTACGCCGGTATGCCACCACCCG
>JAOPWT010000218.1 GCA_025965555.1 Mycobacterium sp. | reverse complement strand
TGGAGAGTTCTGAGCTCGTCGCAGAAGCGCTGGGGGAGCACGTCTTCGACTTCTTCCTGCGCAACAAGCGCGCCGAATGGGAGACCTACCGAAGCAACGTCACGCCGTACGAGCTGAAGGCCTACCTCTCTCTGTAGCTTTCCCTCTGTGTGTAGCTTTCCTTTCTCTGTGGCTTTCGGTGGCGAAGCGAAGCGGCCGGGTGGTCGGTCCGTGAGATAACGTCGATGGGTGCCCAAACCCGCGACGCAGCGACCGACGCTGCCCAGCGTTGGCAGGCTGGGATTGGTCGAACCACCCGCTCGCAATGATCTGAATCGGCTGGGCTGGAACACCGATGCCCACGTCGAGCTGCTGTGGTCGTTGTCCCGTGCGCCCGATGCCGACATCGCCCTGCGGACGATGGTGCGACTCGCCGACGCACTCGGAGACGACTGGGACGAGCTGAACCGCGCGCTGGTGAAGGACCGCGGGCTGCGGGGCCGACTGTTCGGTGTCCTCGGTTCGTCCATGGCGCTCGGTGATCATCTCGTCGCCCACCCCATGGCGTGGCACCTGCTGGCGGGGCACGTAACGCTGCCGAGCGCCGCCGACCTGCGTGCCACCTTCGCTGATCTGGCCGAGAAGTCCTCGGAGGCAAACGATCTGCGAGTTCTCTACCGCGACCGAATGCTGGTGTTGGCCGCGCTCGACCTGGCGCCGACGGTTGAGAACGAACCCGTGCTGCCGTTCCCGACGGTGGGGCAACACCTCGCCGACCTCGCCGACGCGGCGCTGGGCGCAGCGCTCATCGTCGCCACCAGAACCGTATGCAAGGACGATGTGCCGCCGCCTCGGCTGGCGGTCATCGCGATGGGCAAGTGTGGGGCCCGCGAACTGAACTACGTCAGCGACGTCGACGTCATCTTCGTCGCCGAGCACGCCGACGCGATAAGCACCAGGGTCGCCGGTGAGATGATGCGCTTCGGTGGTGAGGCGTTCTTCGAGATCGACGCTGCGCTGCGGCCCGAGGGCAAGCGCGGTGAGCTGGTCCGCACGCTGGAATCCCACGTCGCGTACTACGAGCGGTGGGCCAAGACCTGGGAGTTCCAGGCGCTGCTGAAGGCGCGCCCAGCGGTCGGTGACGCCGAACTCGGCGAGCAGTACATGGCGGCGTTGAAGCCGATGGTGTGGGCGGCGTGCGAGCGGGACGACTTCGTCTCCGAGGTCCAGAAGATGCGTCGGCGCGTCGAAGAGTTGGTGCCTGCCGGCGTTCGGGACCGCGAAATCAAGCTCGGCACGGGTGGGCTGCGCGACGTCGAGTTCGCGGTGCAGCTGCTGCAACTCGTGCACGGCCGCAACGACGAATCGCTGCACGTGACTTCGACGGTCGACGCGCTGGCCGCGCTGAGCGAAGGCGGCTACGTCGGGCGTGACGACGCCGCCAACCTGACCGCGTCGTACGAGTTCCTGAGGCTGCTCGAACACCGCCTGCAACTGCAGCGGCTCAAGCGCACCCACATGCTCCCCGAATCCGGTGACGAAGAGGCGATGCGGTGGCTGGCCCGCGCGGCGCACATGCGCCCCGACGGCCAGCACGATGCCCTCGGTGTGCTGCGGGAGGAACTCAAGCGCCAGAGCATGCGCGTGTCACGCCTGCACGCGAAGCTCTTCTACCAACCGCTGCTGGAGTCCGTGGAGGGCAATGCCGTCGAGTTCTCGAGGAGCATGACGCCTGCGGCAGCCGAACGTCAGCTCGCCGCACTGGGATACGAGGGCCCACAGAGCGCGCTGACCCACCTCGCCGCGCTGACCGGCAGCAGTGGCAGGCGCGGACGGGTACAGCAGGTGCTTCTGCCGACGCTGTTGGACTGGCTGTCCGACACTCCCGATCCGGACGCCGGGCTGCTGGCCTACCGGCGACTGAGCGATGAGCTTGCCGATCAGCGTTGGTTCCTGGCCTCGCTGCGCGACGAGGGTGCCGTGGCCAAGCGACTGATGCGCGTACTAGGCACCTCGGCGTTCGTCCCCGAACTGCTTATGCGTGCACCCGAGGTGATCCGGCAGTACGCCGACGGCCCGACGGGACCCAAGTTGCTCGAGACCGAGCCGGACGGGTTGGCCCGGGCACTGGTTGCGTCGGCCGGTCGGCACGACGAGCCGCTGCGCGCGATCGCGGCAGCAAGGACGTTGCGTCGCCACGAGTTGGCGCGCGTGGCATCGGCGGATCTGCTGGGGATGCTCGAAGTCACCGATGTCTGCCGGGCTCTGACGTCGGTGTGGGTCGCAGTGCTGCAGGCCGCGCTGGAGGTGGTGATCCGGGCGAACACGTCGGCCCGCGGCCCGTTGGCGCGGATCGCGGTGATCGGCATGGGTCGACTCGGCGGCGGCGAGTTGGGCTACGGCTCCGATGCCGACGTCATGTTCGTGTGTGAACCGATCGGCGACGTCGAGGAATCCGTTGCAGTCAAGTGGTCGGTCACGATCGCCGAGCAGGTGCGCGCGCTGTTGGGCACGCCGAGTGCGGACCCGCCGCTGGAAGTCGACACCAATCTGCGGCCCGAGGGACGCAGCGGGCCGCTGGTCCGCACGCTCGCCTCGTACGAGGCGTACTACGCGCGGTTTGCGCAGACATGGGAGGTCCAGGCACTGCTGCGGGCGCACCGGGTGGCCGGCGACGAGGACCTCGGACTTCGGTTCCTGTTGATGGCCGACAAGACGCGCTACCCACCGGGTGGGGTGTCCGCTGAAGCGGTGCGGGAGATTCGACGACTGAAGGCGCGCATCGACGCCGAGCGCCTACCGCGTGGCGCCGATCCGAACACGCACACCAAACTGGGGCGCGGCGGCCTCGCGGACGTCGAGTGGACGGTCCAGCTGCTCCAGCTTCGCTACGCCCACCAGATCCCGGCCCTGCACAGCACCTCCACGCTGGACACCCTCAACGCCATCGGTGCGGCAGAGCTCATCGCCGAAGGCGACGTCGACCAGCTACGGCATGCGTGGCTCACCGCGACGCGGGCGCGCAACGCGTTGGTGCTCGTTCGTGGCAAGCCCACCGACCAACTGCCGGGCCCCGGGCGTCAGCTCAACGCGGTGGCGCTGGCGGCGGGTTGGGAGAACAGCGACGGCAGCGAGTTCCTCGACAACTATCTGCGCGTGACCCGTCGCGCAAAGATGGTGGTGCGAAGGGTCTTTGGCGAATGAGCATGGACTTTCCGTTCGACCTCATCAGTGCAGAGGAGTACGAACGGCAGTGTGCGCTACACGCACCGTTGACCCAAGCCGTGCGCGAGCTGATCGATGCAGGCATCCGCACCGACGTCGACGAGGTCACCGTCCTGGAGGCGCAAGCCGCCATCGAAGCGATCACGGAGAAGCTGCGTGGTGCGCAGCGGACCGACACGTCGACGTTGCGGCACGCGGGTACCGGCCGCACCTTGGCCTGGGCCAATCCCGCTGTGGGACTGCGCAATGCGATCGCACCGCCGATGGACATCCAGCACGACGACAGTGGGCGGTGCTGGGCCGAGTTCGACCTCGGCCTGGCATACGAGGGTCCACCGGGTCTGGTACATGGTGGCATCTGCGCCCTCGTCCTCGATCACATCCTCGGCGAGGCGGCCAGTGACGGGCTGACCAAACCCGTGTTCACCGGCACCATCACGCTTCGCTATCTGCGTGGCACGCCGCTCGGACCACTGCGGGCGGAGGCGTTCATCGAAAGGACCGAGGGCATCAAGACTTACGCGCGCGGCTATCTCGGCGATACCAGTGGCTGGAGTGTGGAGGCCGACGGCGTATTCATCCGACCGGCGTGGGCGCGGGACGCCGACGGGCAGGAGCGCAGCGACTCGGGGATCTGCACGGGATGAAGTTCTACGTAAGTCCCGCCTTTCTGGAGACCCGCGAAGTGGTCGAATTGGCCAAGGCAGCAGACGATCTCGGTTATGACGGCTTCGGCATTCCCGACCACGTCGTCAATCTGGAAAAGCTGGCCACGCCCTATCCGTACACCAGGGACGGTGAACGTCGGTGGCAGCCGTTCACCGACTGGCCCGACCCGTGGGTGCTGGTCGGGGCGCTGGCCCAGGTCACCGAACGGTTGCACTTCGTCACGACCGTGTACATCCCCGGCATGCGCGACCCGTATTCGGTGGCCAAAGCCGTTGGCACCGCGGCATATCTGGCGGGTGGACGGGTCGAGTTGGGTGTCGGCGTCGGGTGGTGCGAGGAAGAGTTCACGCTGATGGGTCAGCGGTTCGACCGCCGTGGCAAGCGCACCGACGAGATGCTGGACTTGTTCCGCGCGCTCTGGCAGCCGGGCTGGACGGAGTTCGACGGTGAGTTCTACCGGACGCCGCGTCTGGAGATGGAGCCAACACCACCGCACATTCCGATCTACGTCGGGGGACTGAGCGACGTCGCGCTGCGGCGGGCAGCCCGCAACGACGGCTGGATCGGTGACCTGATCACCACCGATCGTGCGATTGCGGGTGCTCGGCGACTGCGTGAACTCCGCGCCGAGAACGGTTTGACCATGGACGGATTCACCATTCTCACCCCGCTCACCGACGCGCTGACCATTCCCGACTACGAGCGCGCGGAGACCGCGGGCATCACTCATATCCTGACGATGCCGTGGATGTTCTACACCGGGCCCAACGCCACGACGTCCGAGAAGATCGACGGCATGAAGCGCTTCCGCAAGGACCTCGCGCTGGACGGTTGAGTCCCCGTCGACGATACCTGGACCGGCGCGAGTCCAGAGCTTAAGCGCCGCCGCCGATGAACACGAACAGGAAGAACGCAAAGCACAACAGCAGCGTCGGTTCTCCCTTGTTGACGATGGGCCAGAAGCTGGTGGGCATGTGCTGGGTGAAGTATGCGAACGCCAACACGCCGGAGCTGATGAACGCCGCGATGCGGGTGAAGAGGCCGATGGTGATCAGCACTCCGGTGACGAGTTCCAGGCTGCCTGCCCACCAGTACGGCCAGGATGCGATTGGAGCTGCTTGTCCCGTCGGCCACCCGAACAGGTGAGTGGTGGCGTGGGTGAGGAGCACCAGCCCGCAAATCACCCGGAAAGGGCTCAAGACGGCGGGAGCGTACGGATTGAGTCTGGCGCGGTCCGCATAGCTGTAGCCGTCAACGCCGACCGTCACGCGCTCAGTGGGTCGATCGAATCCTCGTCAGCGACGTGGCCAAAACCTAGATCGGCCCCGTCGGCTGGACCACGGCAACCTCACCTCGCGGCGAAGACGCGTTCCATCGCGGCGGTGTCACCGAAGGACTCGGCTTTGGTGATCTTTCCGTCGCGGAAGGTGAACACATCGGCACGTGACATCGGTCACGACGACGTCGTCATCGGCGACGAACCGTATCGGTTTTGATGAGAAGGCCTTGCCGGCGAATTGCGCCAGGAGCCCGGCTACTTCGCTGTTCCCGTGATACGTCCCGCTGACGGCGCTTCTGCCTGGTTGCACCCACTCGACGTCGTCGTCGAAGGACGCCATTGCTGCCTCGAGATCGGCCGCCGCGAACGCGGCGTACCCCTTCTTCGTCGTTTCGACATTGTCGGATCTAGACATTTCATGCCCACCCCTCATTTTCGTGTTGCGCTTCCCCTCGGTTCGGCGAACCGAACCGCCCGTCTGGCAACAACGCTACTGCGATGGGGCCGCTCGGCGTCCTCGGCA
>JAOPWT010000201.1 GCA_025965555.1 Mycobacterium sp. | reverse complement strand
TCGACAACTGCAACATGCTGGCCGAGCGGGGCGTCACCGACACCTGGGTGAACCCACCACCGTTGAACGACTTCAACGCCTACCTCGACCACATGCAGTGGGTGGCTGAGGAGATCATCCCCAAGGTGGGATGAGCGCTCGCGCGAAGACCCAGTGACGTGGGATGAGCGCTCGCGCGAAGACCCAGTGACGTGGGATGAAAACCCCTAGGGGTGATGTCCAGGGACCAACGTCCCTGGACATCACAGCTAGGCGGGTTTGATGTTCAGGGGCACGGACTGCAGCGCCATGGTCCCGGTGGGCCAGGGCATCTGCGGTTGCTCGCCGTCGACGAGGCTGTATTCGGAGATGCGGGTGTGCCACTCCTCGAGAATGAGTCGCAGTTCGAGGCGGGCGAGATGAGAACCCAGGCAGCGGTGCGGTCCCCGTCCGAACGCAAAGTGGACCGACTTGTTGTCCAGCTGAACCTTGTCGGCGTCGTCGTACCGCGTCGGATCCCGGTCGGCGCTGCCGTAGCTCAGCATCACCGTGGTGTCCTTCGGCACGATCCTGCCTGCGATCTCGACCTCTTCGGTGGTGACCCGGGGCGCGAACGGAACAGGACCATCGACCCGCAGGATGTCCTCGATGAAGGCCGGGATCAGCGAGAAGTCCTCGGCGATTCTGCGCCGCAGCTGCGCGTCGTCCGCAAGCTTCGCCAGCGAGAAGCCCACCGCCGAGGTGACGGTGTCAAGGCCGGCCAGCACGAACATGAAGCACAAACCGAGGATCTCGTTGTCCGACATGACGCCATCGTCGGTGTCCTGCATCAGCTGGGTGAGCATGTCGCTGCCGGTCGTATCGGAGCGTCGCTCGGCGATGTGCTCCGTCAGGTAGGTGAACAGCTCCAACCCGTGCGCCATTACCTCCGGGGTCGCCTCGGAGCTGCTGGGATCGGTGAACTGCAGGATGGCGTCCTTCCACTGCACCAGCCGGTCCCGGTCCGCCATCGGCAGCCCGAACAGTGTCAGGAACACCTGCGAGGGGAACGGCGTGGCCAGGTCCGGCACGACGTCACACCGGCTGCCACGCGCCACGATCGCATCGATCAGGGCACCAGCCTGGCTGCGAAGCTCTGGCTCGCGTTCGGCCATCTTCCGTGGGCTGAAGAACGGATCCAGCATCCGGCGAAAACGGGTATGGTCCGGCGGATCGATCGCGATGGGAATCAACGGCACGGGGCTGCCCAGGCGGTCGAAAGCCTTTGCCGACGAAAAGATCTCGGGCTTCTTGGCGGCGAACTCGACGGCTGCGGCGCTGGTGAGCACGATCTCCTCACCGGAGCTCACCGCTTCACCCGCCTCTCGCAGTTCCCGCCAGGCCCGCGAACGGTCGTGCGCGAAGGGCAGATCGTTGATGTTGACGGTGCCAGCGGCGCCGAGCTCGGTCATGTCGAGAAAATCCTCTCTGCGTGCGCCGGTTTGGCGCGCGTACTAAACTATGACAGTGCACTGTCATACGTGGCAAAGTATGGTCGGCGCGGGAACAGGTGTCAACGATGAGCACGGAGCCACCGCCGCTGTAAGGTCGGGGCAATTGCACGGTGGAGGAGATGGCGGATGGCACGGGGCGATCGCTCACCACGAACCGAGCACGCGGACCGCAAGCGCAATGACCTGTTGGAGGCGGCCCTCAACCTTTTCAGCGCCAACGGCTATGACGACACCACCACCGATCAGATCGCCGAAAGTGCAGGCGTGTCGCCGCGCACGTTCTTCCGGTACTTCCCCACGAAGGAGTCGGTGCTCTTCTTCGGGGAGTACGACTTCATCGACGCGGTCAGCGGGGTATACCTGGCCCAACCGGATGAAGCATCCGACTTCGAGGCGATGGCCAATTCGTTCGCGTTGCTCGCGCCGGGACTCAAGCGCATTCGCAAGAGAATCGCCCAGTACCACGAGGCCGTCGCGTCGTCTCTGGTGCTGCTGGGTCGCGAGCGCAAGAATCACCAGGCCAACACCGAGACCGTGGCCAAGGTGATTGCCGAGCGCCGACGTCTGCCCACCCCCGATGACGAATGCCGACTGCTGGCGTCCGTCGGAATGCTGCTCATCGAGCGGGCGCTCAATCAGTGGCTGACGACGCCTGGCCGAGCCCTCGAGGACATCGTCCGCCAGGAATTCGCCTCGCTGCCAGCGGTATTGAAGTAGCGCCGCTCACCGGGGGTCGTCGAACAGGGTGCCGTTGGGACACTGCCGCGGGGTGCCAGGCCCACAGTACTGCGCGCGCAGATAGCTCGGGTAAGTGTCGGTCGGCCCGGCGTAGAAGCCGGCGAAGTTCACTGGCACGTCGTACGCGCCGATGGCGACCACGTGGAGAAAGCCGGTGACCGCCAGCACCCTCAGCAAGCCCCTCATCCGTGGACCGGCCCAGTGCAGCGTTTCCACGCCTGCCTCGACACGGATCTGGCCCTTGCGGTTGCGGAAGAACATGAGGGCCCCGCTGGAGCTGAGGACCAGTGACCACAGAATCGGGCCGTAGAGGGGTATCTGAACCGTCTGCCCGGCCCACAGCGTGACAGCGGGAATCGATGCTGGATAGGCCACCAGACCGTGGTGCACCGCGAAGATCTCGAGCGGAAACTCGATCACGTACACCGCGAGCCAGCCGCAACAGAAGGTGCGGACGGGCCCCAGCGTCGGCCGGGCGCGACGGGCGAGGTCCATGGCCCACCTGGCGATCGACCACAAGGCCAACGGCATCCAGACGTAGATCATGCCGATCATCAACACCGGCTCCGCCATGAGCCGGCTGCCGGGACTCAGGGACCCTGGGACGTTCTCCATCCAGTTGCCGAAGTTGACCAGCCCGGTGTTGTAGAACAGCACCGGCTGGAACCAGTTGATCAGGGGGTCGTGCCACCACGCGATTGCCGAGCCGATCACGACCGCGGCCTCGACACAGAGCGCTCGCTCGCGGAGGCTCTTGCGAACGACGTAGAAGATCGCGCTCAGCGCAAGGAGTGGGCACGCGATTTGAAACACCGTCATCGCCAGCCGCGTGCCATCTGGAATCGGGTCGGGGCCGGGGCCGACGCGAGTGGCATTTCCCGAGACGACCCACGAGGTGTAGACGTAGGCGGCGATGGCGATGCACACGGCGCCGACCGTCGACCAGAACAACACGGGCCGTACGTGTTTGGCGCGTGCGGGCTCTTCGACGATGGCGACGCGGTCGAGCTCGTCGGGGCTCTTGATGTCCGTCACTACAGCGACTCCCTTGGCGAAGACTCCACAAAACATGGCAGTTCACTGTCACACTGTCAACCATGGCGCGCAAGGTGCGGCATCCCGCGCGGCGCAGTGGGCCAGCGTCGGACGGTGGGAGCACGGCGAAGGTGTCTCATACCGGTGACATCTGACTTATGGTCAACTAGGTTATACAAGTAGAACGCTCTGGGTCAGATCGACAGCGAGAGGCAACGATGCTCCTAGCCGCGGCGGCCTCGGTCCCCCCAGCCACGCTCGAACCCTCCGGGGTGTGGTTCTTCAACGGGGTCATGCCCGTCGTCGGGAGCGTCTTCATCGTGCTGGCGATCGCGGACGTCATCCGGCGACGTCGCCTCACCTGGGGATTCCTGTTCTTGTTCAACAGCCTCGCGGTGTACTGGATGGAGACCATCGGCGACTGGGGCCAGATGCTCTTCTACAGTCCCGCCTTTGCCGACCATCATCTGCTGGACTGGTTGCCGCTCAAGACGCCCCATGACCCGCTGTTCATGCCGTTCGCCTACGCCGTCTACTGGGGAGTGCACGCCCTGCTGGTGCTGTGGCTCAGCCAGTGGGTGGCATCGCGCTTCGGCTGGAGCATGCTGAAATCCATGGTGGTGCTGGCCATTCCAGTGAACTACGTCTGGGACTTCGTCGTCGAGGGCACCGCGACGGCGATGGGCTGGTGGACCTACGATCCAGGCATCGGCCCGGTCCTGCAGTGGGGCAACGGCGGTCGTATCACCCTGCTGTGGACCATCGGCATCATGTGCGTGTGGCCCAACCTGATCGCCTACTGGGCGGGCAAGCCACCGATCCGCGGCCTCAACCACTTCGAGCGGTTCTGCCGCCTGGATCGCTTCACCGTGCCGAAGGCGTCGCCACGTTCTCCCGCAGAGGCAGAAAGCCCCGGCGCAGTTGCCGTTGCCACCAGACTGTCGCGGTTGAGCAAGCAGCAGCAGTTCGACGACTACTTGAACTACGACGTCACAGTTCCCCGTTGGCGATTCGAACTGATGCGGCTTGGCGCGTGGTTCGTCGTCTTCCAGGTCACCTTCTTCCTGTTGCTTGTCGTCCCACTAGTGGTGTTGCGCTGGGTGACCGGCGCCGACAGCTCCTACATTCCATGATTCGAGAGGACCTGGACATGAAGGACCAACCCGCAGAGTTCTTCCTCCCGCCGCAGACCAACGCCGCGCTGAGGAAGGAGACCGTCCGACTGCTCGCCGGATGCGTCACGTTCATCGTGCTGCTCGCCGTCATCGTGGCGTTGACCCAGGGAATCGTCATCAAGGCCTAACCGACCTAGCGTCGTCGCCAATCCTGAGTCGCTGCGCCATCACTCGAGGCGCCAGCCATCACTCGGGCGTTCGTCCTCGGGCTCGGGTGGTGGTGCGAGGAGGCGTTCTGGGTGGTGATAGGCGTTGATGCGGGGTTGCCCGACGTCGAGTTCTCGTGGGGGGATCCATTCGACGCCGTTGGGGCCGACGACGGTGGTCCAGCCTTTCTCAGCGAGCCGATTGTCGGCGCCGCAGGCCAAGGTTTCTTCGTCGATGTTGGTTTGGCCGTGGTTTCTGGCCCAGCCCTCGGTGTGGTGGACCTGGGTGCCGTACGCGGGCACGGTGCAGCCGGGTTTGGTGCAACCGCGGTCGCGGGCGAAGAGCACGACGCGATGCGCGGCCGGGGCGATCCGCTTGGCCCGCCCGCAGTACAGGGCCTTGGTGGTGTGTTCGTCGAACACCGCCAGCCAGTGATAGGCATGCGACGCCATCTGGATCACGTCACGCATCGGTAGCAGTGATCCGCCTGCGGTGACCGCGCATCCGGCGGCGGCTTGCAGGTCCTGCAGGGTGGTGGAGATGACCACGCTGACCGGCAGCCCGTTGTGCTGACCCAACTCCCCCGACATCAGGGCGGTGCGCGTTATCGCGGTCAACGCATCGTGCTGACGTTGCCCCAGGCTGCGGCCGTCGCCGTCGATCTGAGCCTGGCTGGGGGTGCCCTTGGTGCAGGGTTGCTCGTCGTCGGGGTTGCACATGCCCGGCGCGGCGAACGTGGCGAGGATCGGTTCCAAACTGGCCCACAGTTGCGGGTCAAGCCGCCCCTTGATCTCGACCATCCCGTCGGCCTGCTGCTTGCTCACGCGCAGAAACCGCTTGCGGGCCCGTTCGACGTCGTCGGGTTCGGGACCGTCCTGGTCGAGGTAGGCCGTCAACTTGTCAGCGGACTTGCGCAGTTCCTCCGGGGTGTACCCGGCGGCGATCGCGACCAGGCTGTCCTCGATCTGCTCGCGCGTGGTGACGTCCACCCAGGCGGGCAGGTGGACGAAGAAGTCGCGGAGGATCTTCACGTGGTCTGCGCCGATCCTGCCGGCGGACTGGGCGGCGGCCACCCGGGCCAGCATGGGCTCTTGTCGCTCCCCCGACAACGACACCCGCGGCCCCAGTTCCTTCGCGTCGTCCAGGCGGCGTCGGGCGTCGGTCTTGGAGATGTGCAGTCGGTCCAT
>JAOPWT010000187.1 GCA_025965555.1 Mycobacterium sp. | reverse complement strand
CGAATACATCGGCTTCGACCTCACCGTGCAGTGATGAGCGGCGACCGAACCACCCCGTTGCAGCGCTGCGTCGCCGAGCTGATGCGCCAGAAACCGTTGAAAGACAGCGATATTCAAGCACTGACGTTACGCGACCTTCCCGCCGGCGAGAATCGGAACGCGGTCCTGCGGGACCGGTTTGCGGCCGGGCTCAGCCTGTGCCCGAACAGTCGAGTTCTCGTCTACTGAGACATCCCGAATCTGAGACATCCCGAATCAGCCCCGCTCGAAAGGAAGAAGGCCATGGCCAAGGAATTGAGATTCAGCACGGAGGCGCGGCTGCGCCTGGAACAGGGCGTCAACGCCCTCGCCGACGCGGTGAAGGTGACACTGGGGCCGAAGGGACGCAACGCCATTCTGGAGAAGCTCACCGGTCCACCGACCATCACCAATGACGGCGTCACCATCGCCAGGGAGATCCAGCTCAGGGATCCCTTCGCCAACATGGGCGCCCAGCTGGTCAAGGAGGTGGCGATGAAGACGAACGGCGTCGTCGGCGACGGCACCACGACGGCGACCGTGCTGGCCCAGGCGATGGTCAGGGAAGGGCTGCGCTCCGTCGACACCGGTGCCAACCCCATGCGGCTGCGACGCGGTATCGAGCGCACCGTGCCCGTGGTCGTCGAGGCGCTGCGCGCCAACAGCGTGCTCGTCGTCGGAAGTGACGACCTGCGCCGCATCGCGACGCTCGCGGCCAGCGACGACGATGCGATCGGGGACGTCATCGCCAGTGCCGTCGACCACGTGGGCAAGTCGGGCGTCGTCACCACCGAGGAGAGCGACGTCCCAGGGCTGTCGGTCGAGATCGTCGACGGCATCGAGTTCGACCACGGCTACACCTCCGGCTACATGGTCACCGATCCGGAACGCATGGAAGCCGTGCTCGACAATCCACTGATCCTGTTGACCAACAAGAAGATCAGTCAGGTGCAGGAGGTGATGCCCGCCATCGAGGTGGCCAAGCGCGCCGATCGTCCGCTCGTCGTGATCGCCGAGGACGTCGACGGGCCTGCGCTGCAACTGCTCGTCGGTGGCAACATGCACAAGACCATGCAGTCGGTCGTCGTGCGTGCCCCCGGCTTCGGACATCGGCGCGTCGCCGAACTGGAGGACTTCGCGGTTGCACTGGGCGGCCACGTCATCGCCAAGGACACCGGCATCGAGCTTGGCGAGATCACGCTAGAACACCTCGGCTCCTGCGACCGGCTGACCGCGACCGAGGACGACACGACCATCGTCGGTCCGCACGGCGAGCAACCACTGGTCGACGCGCGGGTGGTCCAACTTCAGACCCAGCGCGACCGGGCCAAGCTCGATGCCGATCAGGACATGCTCGATCTGCGCATCGCGCGACTCACGGGCCGCGTCGCCGTCATCCGCGTCGGGGGCGCCACCAGCGTCGAGCTCAAGGAACGGATGCTGCGCGTCGAGGACGCGCTCGCTGCGACGCGCGCCGCACTCGAGGCGGGCATCGTCGCGGGCGGCGGGACCGCACTTGCCCAGGCCCACCGGGCGTTGGACTCCCTCGAGTTGATCGGCGACGAGGCCATCGGCCGCGAAGTGGTGCGGCGGGCCTTGCCAGAGCCGCTGCGCTGGATCGCGATCAACGCCGGCTTCGAGGGTGACGACGTCGTCGACATCGTCGCCGAGCTGCCACTCGGTCACGGATTCAACGCCCTCACCGGCGAGTACGGCGACATGTTCGACGAGGGAATCATCGACCCCTTCAAGGTGACGCGTGCGGCACTGGAGAGTGCGGCGTCGATCGCGGCACTGCTCATCACCACGGAAACCGCTGTGGTGGAAGAGATCTACGGCCAACCCGGCGCCATCATCGCACCGGGATTCGGTGATCTGGCCGAGGGGATGATCCGACCGTCGAACATCTACTGAACGGCACGGCCCAGAGTCGTCTCAAATTGAGACCGGGGTCACAATCGATGGGCGTAGCGTTGGCTCTTCGATGATCGAGCAGCCACTCGGCACGAGGCACGTCCGGCGTGCCCGTGAGCGATTCCTCACCGACCACGACCTCGACCAGGCCGTGCGGGAGAGCATCTCCGTGTCATGGCGCCGGTCGCGAGCGCTCAACGTGCCGGCCGACCGGCTGGACCTACCCTTCGTCCGCGAGCCGAACCTGCACAGTCCGCTGGTCGACGCTGCCGACCCGGTGCTGCGTCAACTGGCCGAGGGACTCGTCGACGAGCCCATCAGCGTCGTCCTGACCTCGGCGGACGGGGTGGTGCTCCGTCGGATAGCCGCCGACAGCGGACTGAACCGCGTGCTCGATCAGGTGAACCTGGCTCCCGGCTACTCCTACTCCGAGGAGTTCGCCGGAACCAACGGCATCGGGACCACTCTGGAAACACGACAGCCGACGCTGGTGCGGGGCGCCGAACACTACGCCGAATGCCTCGGCGAACTCGCCTGCGCAGGTGTGCCGATCATTCATCCGGTGTCGGGAATTCTCGTCGGGGCGCTGGATCTGACCGGTTGGGTGGACGACGGCGGGCCGCTGCTGGCCACCCTCGCGAAGTCGGCCTCCGACCAGATCGAGGGTCGCCTGCTGGCCAGGGCCAGCGCGAAGGAGACCGCGCTGCTCAACGCGTACCTACGGGCGTGCCGCCGGTCGCCGCAGACGAAGGTTCTTGCCATGGGCGACGACGTCGTGCTGATGAACCGGCGGCTGAGATGGGCGCTCGACGTCCAGGACCAGGCCGCTCTCCTCGAGCACGCCGCCGACTTCGGCCTGCAGGCCCACGGCGGACGACAGCTGCTCGCTCCGTTGCCCAGCGGTCAGAGCGCGAGGATTTCGTTCACCGACGACTTCGCCGACCAACCATCGACGCAGATGTCCGTCTGCTACGTGCACCTCCTCGATGCGCAAGGGCCGCAGGTCGCCCACGCGAGGCCAGGCGTGGACCATCTGCCCGGCATCGCCGGAACCAGCTCGTCGTGGCGCCGGAGTTGCGCGGTGATCTCGCGGTACGTGGGTGAGCGACAATGGGTCGCCGTGTCTGGCGAGCCCGGATCCGGCCGATATGCGGCATTGAAAGCCGCTGCGGCACTGCATATTCGGCGTCCAACGCGGGTCCTCACGCCGGCCGACTTCCAGGATGGTGCGCATGCGTTGGAGGCGTTCGCGGCCGAACTGGACGACGACGGCTTCAGCGTCATCGTGCGCGACGTCGACCTTCTCGACGAGCCGGTGCAGGCCGCCATCGCCGAACTGTGCCAGGGTCGTGAGGGGGGTGGCTGGATCGGCGTGACGACCGGCGGCGCCGAACGTGCCTCACCCTCTGGCGCGTCGGTGTTGACCTTCGTCGCGCAGACGGTGCCCGTGCCCGCGCTGCGGCACCGCATCGAAGACGTGCACGCCCTGGTCCCGCTGCTGCTGCGTCAGTTGAGCAGGGGCGCTGACCTGAGGCTGTCCGACGCCGCCACACGGCAACTGTGCAAGTACAGCTGGCCGGGCAACGTCGACGAGTTGAGAGACGTGCTCCGGGAAGTAGTGGCGCGGCAACGATCCGGGGTGGTCGACGTCCAGCAGCTGCCGCCAAGGTGTCGCACGCTCAGCAGGCACACCCTGACCCAGATCGAGGCGCTCGAACGCGACGCAATCGTCCGCAGTCTCGAAGCGAACCACGGCAGCAAGGTCGATGCCGCCGTCGCGCTCGGCATCTCCCGCGCCACGATCTACCGCAAGATCAAGGAGTTCGGCATCGACGTCTGACTGTGCGACGATGCCGAAATGACCGCACGTCCGGCGCACTTCGCGCAGATCTCCGAGGATACGTTCCAGCCCTCCGCAAACGCGCAAAGCCATTGGGGTGAGGACCATCTGAACGGACCCGCCCTCGTCGGACTCGCGGCCTGGAACCTCGACGATCGCTACGGTGACGACGACTTCATGCCCGCGCGGCTCACGGTGGACCTCTTCAAGGCTGCGCGCGGGGTGCCGACGGTGGTCTCGACGCGGCTGATCCGCGACGGGAGACGCGTGCGCAACTCCGAGTGCGAGCTTCTGCAGGCCGGCGTCCCCGTGGTCCGCGCCACGCTGGTCCAGTACCGTCGGTCCTCGGCGCCGAAGGGCGAAGAGTGGAGCGCGACAATGGATTTCCCCTATCATGCCGTCGACGACACTCGGCACATCCGCATCGGAAGTGACCTTGGCGGCTGGTCCGATGCGATCGCCGATCACCAGAACGCCTCGCGAAAGCGATTCCTGAACAGGTCCCGTCGACGTCGTGCATGGCAAGACAAACGGGCCGTTCGTCAACGCTGCCATGGTCGCCGAGGGCACCAGCCTGGTCACCAATCTCGGCAGTGCCGGGGTCGGGTACATCAACGGTGACCTGACGGTGGGGTTGGCGCGCCTACCCCGCGACGAATGGATCGGCGTGCAGGCCGACTCGCACTGGGCGAACGACGGCGTCGCCGTGGGCACTGCAACGTTGTTCGACAGCAACGGGCCGTTCGGATCGGGGATGGTAACCGCCGTGAGCAACCCCGGCGCCCAGATCGACTTCACCAACGATCAGTTCCCCTCGCGAACACCCTGAAGCTCCACCGTTCACATTTCGTGAACGGTATGTCCTGAAATATCACGTGGACGCGAACGTTGTTGGTGCCATTCAATGCAGAGGTGACTACGAACCAGGCCCGCACCGGGGTGTTGATGGCGACCGGCTCGATGCTGTGCGTTCAGGTCGGCTTGGCGCTGTCCATCGGCCTGATCGGGCAGATCGGCGTCGAGGGCGCCGCGTGGTTGAGGCTGGCGTGGGCAGGCGTGCTGCTGCTGATCATCGTCCGCCCGCGCCCGTCGGCGTTCACCAGGACCACCTTCGCGACGTGCGTCGTTCTCGGTGTCGTCACCGCGGCCGTCACCCTGCTGTTCATGGCCGCCGTCGCCCGAATTCCCCTTGGCACGGCCAGCGCACTGGAGTTCCTCGGCCCACTCGGCGTGGCGGTCATCCAGGGCCGGGGCCGCAATCGCTTCGTGTGGCCAGGCCTGGCCGCCATCGGCGTCGTGCTTCTGACCCAGCCCTGGGCCGGGGCCATCGACCTGCTTGGCGTGTTGTGCGCCTTGGCTGCTGCCGCCTGCTGGGGCTGCTACATCCTGCTGACGCAGCGGGTCGGTGACGGGGTCGAAGGCGTCAACGGACTGGCGGTGTCGATGGGCGTCGCCGCGGTGTTCTCGACTCTCGTCGTCGGATCGGCCGTGATCCCCCGCATCACGCCCGAGATCCTGCTGTTCGGTATCGGGCTCGCGATTCTCCTGCCCGTGGTTCCGTTCACCTTGGAGTTGATGGCGCTCCGCAGGCTGACCACGGCGTCCTTCGGGACGCTCATGAGCCTCGAGCCCGCGTTCGCGATGTTGGTCGGTTTCCTGGTGCTGTCGCAGGCGCCGGGGGCAGCGGGTCTGGTCGGCATCTGCCTCGTCGTCGTCGCGGGGATCGGTGCGGCCCGTTCCGGTGCCAGAACGCCCGTCCTCGTCGACGTCACCTGAGCCGCCACGCCGCAAGACGGCACGGCAAACCTCGCGCGGTTGCTCCAACGACGCTCTCGTTCTGGCGCCCCGTCAAAGGGTCGGCGGCGCAAGACTTCGCTGCCAGACGGTGGATAGGCCCCACCGGCAACACGCCCGCGACACGTGGTGCGAGAGTCAGCAACCGGCCGCCGCCTCATCAGCTACGAGCGGGTCGCGACACCTCCCCGCCAACAAGTCGCTGGGCGACCCGGATGACGACCCCGGGACGAGCGACCGATCTCGGCGGCTCTTGCCAGCGCAAAGAACTCGTCACAACGTCGGTGCCGCGGTCGGTCGGTCGACCGCCGGTGCGCGTCAGCATCGCCATTCTTCGAACGCCGACTCCGATGCCCGCAAACAACGGCCTCAAACTCCGCAAAGTATTTGCTGAATCTGACATTATTTACCTAAAGCCAAGGTTAGACCGTGTTTCTACCGAAAGTACTATATTGCCCGAAGGCATAATCTAGACGTTGACGAAGGCGGACCCATGACCTCGGTTGAACTCCTCGCGCCGAACCAGCTGCAGCAGCACGGATCCATTTCCTGGTGGGACTCGGCGAGCGAGTGCACCTTGACCATCGCGGAGCCGATGGCGGCACCCGAGCTGTTCGCCGAGTACCACGGGGGCGCCGTGGCAAGTTACGCAAGGTTCGGTGTGGGCGCCGCCATCGACGGTGATACCGCGCGCTGCGCAGACGACACCGCGTTGTTCTGGGCGATGACCGATACCGACGGACGCGTCGTCGGGGGGATCAGGACGAAGGGTCCGCTGACGTGCCCCGACGAATCGCATGCCGTCGTCGAATGGGAGGGCAGACCCGGCGAGGCCGCAGTCCGCAGCATGATCGCCGACCGCATCCCCTCCGGCGTGGTCGAGATGAAGGCCGCCTGGATGCGCGACGATGCCGCACGCAACCCGAACAGGGCGAAGTTGCTCGCCCGCAGCGGGTTTCACCTCATCACGGTTTTGGGCGTCGACTTCTTCATGGCCACGTCCGCGGCGCATACCCTCGAACGATGGCGATCCTCGGGCGGAGTCGTGGCTCCGATCCCCGCGACTCCCTACCCGGACGAGCGGTATCAGACCAAGATGATGTGGTGGGACCGGCGAACCTTCACGGTTCACGGAGAACCTGCGCAGGTCGCTTCGATCATCGTCGAGATGGCCCAGGTCCGGCGGCGGCAGGGCCTGGATGACCACGGTCGTCACCTCTGTGGTCCCGATCCGCGCGGGCTCACGCCGAGAGTGCGGGGAGCGATGTCATCGCATCGCACCAGAGTTAGCCAACCACGTTACGCTCGGGAAGATTGGCAGCCCGGCGTGTGAGCGCCGTCCACCCCAAGCTGGTGAGGGGAGTGCACCACGGTGCGCCGGCCGGTGGCCTTGGCCGCATACATGGCCCGATCCGCCTCGCGGAGCAGTGTCGCCGCGTCACGCGGGTCGTCCCGCGTCACTTCGACGGCACCGATGCTGGCACCCATCTGAACGGTGGACCCAGCAACGGCCATGGGCTCGACCAGCGCGCGTTTGATCCGTTGCGTCAGATCGTGCAGCTCACTGCGGCAGGCGTATCCGACGAGCAGAACCACGAACTCGTCACCCGCCAGTCGGCACACGACGTCGTCGCGTCGGACCGTGCCTCGGATCCGTCGAGCAGCCGCTTGAATCACCGCGTCGCCGGCATCGTGTCCGAGGGTGTCGTTCACGCTCTTGAGGTCGTCGAGGTCGACGAAGAACACCGCTGCCAGAGTTCCGTCCGAGTGGAGCTGCCTCGCCGTCTCGACCAGGTGCGCCCGGTTGGGCAGTCCGGTCAACGAATCGTGCGTCGCCTGATGGGCGAGCCGTTCGGTCGTGGAATGCGTCGCCGTGATGTCGCGGAAGGACACCAACACCGCCGATCGGTCGCCTTCGTCCGGATTGAGGCGACGGGCGTTCATGGCCAGCCACATTCGCCTACCGTCACGCCGGTTGATCGTGAATACCTCACCCTCGTAAGGGATTCCGGTTCGCAGCGTGCGCAGGATGGGTCGATCGGCCGTGTTCAACGGCCTGCCGTCGCCGTCGTGCATCACGGTGTCCAGGCTGCTTGCCCAGTGATCGACCAGCGCGTCGTAGTCTCCCTGGTCTTCCGGCAAGGCGCCGAGCAACCGGCTCACCGCGGGATTGATCGAGATCACCCGGCCCGTGTGCGCCAACACGACGACGGCTTCGTCCAGCGTGGCCACCACGGCCTCGAAGTGACGTTCGGCGCGGCGAAGCGCGGTCTGGTCCGAGCACAGCAGAACGAACCCGTCGTCCATCGCGGCGGCCGATACGCGGATCGCGAGCACCGAGCCCCGCGGCGTGTGGTGCATCGCGTTGACGGAGCCGCCTGCGGCGATGATCTTCTGTGGATCGAGGTCGGCACCGACGGCCTCGCTGACCGGTTGTCCCAGCACCCGCGCGGCGGGCCTGCCGTAGATGTTCTCGGCGGCCGGGTTCCAACTGGTCACCAGGCCCGAGCCAGTGGTGGCGATGATGGCGTCGCTGACGTGATCCACCAGTGCGGCCTGATACCGCAGGGCCGCCTGTGCGGCCTTCTTCACCGTCAGATCGCGGAAGATCACCTGATAGGCGGGCTCGTCGTTCCACGTACTCAGCACCGACACGGCTTCCACGTCGATGGTGGTGCCGTCGAACCGAATCATCACGGCTTCCGACGGTTCGGACACGTCACCCGGCTGGCGAAGCGCGGCGATTCGCGTGAGCATCCCGGGTATCGAGTCGGCGTGCACGAATGCCGTGATGAGATTCCCGACGATCTGGTCGGCCGATGACGCCTTCATCCAGCGGACGGCTGCCGCGTTCACGTAGACGACGTGGCCCATCTGGTGCACGCAGATCGCGTCGGGACTGTGCTCGAGCAGCTTGCGGTATCTCTGGTCCGGAGTTTCGGACTCAACCCCCAGCAGGCCGTCGACCACGGCAGCGCCGATGGCGCCTTCGAAATCGCTGCCGTCGTATGTCACACCATTCCCCGCGCAATCGTGTCACTTAGCTCATCAACGTAGCACCGTCCCGGACGCCAGAGGTGCCGAGAAAATGCATTCACCCGGCTGGTCAATATCGACCGAAGGGCGGTTAATCAATGGTAACGACGCCCAACCGGGGGCTCGGACACGAGAAATGAGTGCAGCATGGCAGAGGCAGCCACCAACATCATCGGCATCGGCGCGGTCACGGGCTACGGATGGGGCAGGGAGGCGTTGTGGGACGGCCTGCTCAGCGGTAAGCCTGCGGCCGAACTGTTCGAGGGTTACGGCATCGCCGGTGACGGGGCATGGCTGGCCAGGGTGCCGTCCGGCGGCGACCTCCGCGACGGGGCCAGTCGGTCGGCACGCGCCATGAGGTATGCCGCCAGGGAGGCGCTGAGCGACGCGACGGAGCGTGGATGGACGCCGGGACCGCGGGTCGGGCTGGTGCACGCCGTGGTGATCCCCGAGGTCGAGGAGTGGCGCCAGTTCTACGTGGAGGAAGGCGGGCAACGCAAGGAGCGCGACTACCTTGCAATGATGCCGTCGACGCCCGTGTCGATGCTGATGCAGGAGCACGGCTTTCACGGTCCCGCCATGAACGTGTCGGCGATGTGTGCCTCCGGCAACGCCGGGCTGATCACCGCGAAGATGTGGCTCGACGCCGGAATCGTCGATGACGTCGTGTTCGTCGCGACCGACCTGTCGCTGACACCGGAGAACGTCGAGCACTTCGTCAAGCTCGGGGTGGCAGTGGTGGACGCCGAGCCGCTCGATGCCTGCCGCCCGTTCCAGGTGGGCAGCCGCGGGTTCGCCGTCGGCGAGGCCTCCGTGAGCTTCGTACTGTCCGGCCGCGGCGAGGCGGCCTACACCACGCTGTTGGGTGGTGCGATGACACACGACGCGTTCCACGTGACGTCCGTCGACCCGGCACGTACGTACGTCGACGAGTGCGTGATCGACGCACTGCACGTCGCCGGTGTCGACGCGACGGACGTGCGGTACATCAATGCGCACGGCCCTGGCACCCAACAGTGCGACACCGCCGAGGCCGGAATCCTCGACGAGCTTTTCGACGGCAAGCCGCAGATCTACTCGGTCAAGCCGCTGGCCGGGCACTGCCAGGGCGCCGCCGCGGCCGTCGAGTTGGCGGCCGCGGCGATGGGCTACGAGCACGGCGTCGTCCCAGCCCCGCCGACGGTGGCGCCGGGTCACCGCAGGCTCCTCGACGGCGCCACGCCGATGTCCAGCGGCATCACCCTCAAGACGTCACTTGGCATGGGCGGTCAGAACTCCGCCGTCGTGCTGGCACCGCCGATGTGCGTCGCTTAGGGGGCGATTCGCTTGCGGCGGTACAGGGTTCCGACGGCCAGCAGAACCAGGCTGATCGCCAGGATCCCGGTCGCGAGCACGTCGATCTGTGGGGGTACGGCGGCCTTCGTCGCCGCGTTGACGAACAACGGATAGGTGACCGTCGATCCACTCACGAAGTACGTGATGATGAAGTCGTCCAGCGACAGCGCGAAGGACAGCATCGCGGCCGCGACGATCCCTGGGACGATCAGTGGCAGCGTCACCTTGAAGAACGTTCTAGTGGGGCTGGCGCCAAGGTCCATCGACGCATCCTCGAGCGTCCAGTCGAAGCCTCTGACGCGAGCGCGCACCGTCATCGCCACGAAGCTGATCTCGAACGCCACGTGCGCGATCAGGATGGTGGTGAAGCCGGTCGCCCAACCGAGGTCGAGGAACAGGGTCAGCAGCGAGGCGCCCATGACCACCTCGGGTGCCGTCAGCGGAAGGACGAGGAACGTATCGACCGCCTGGCTACCGCGGAATCGCTGGCGCACCAAGGCAATTGCGAGGAACGTACCGAGAATGACCGCGATCACCGTGGATAGGGCGGCCACCTCGATGCTCATCTTCAGCGCTTCGGCCAACGCCGGATACTTGAACGGGTTGGCCCAGTTGTCGAGCGTGAAGCCCTGCCACGTGTAGTTGAACTTGCCCGACGGTTTGTTGAACGAGAACAGCACGATCACGAAGATCGGCACGAAGATGTAGAGCAGCACCAGCGCTGCGACCACCCTGAGCGCCACGTCGCCGAGTTTGCCGGTGCCCACGATCGGGCGTCTGGTCTTTGCGCGTGGGCTGTCGATCATGTCGACGACCGCGGTGCCTTCCTGCAGTGTCATACCAACCTCACCGTCATACCAAGTCCTCCGTGCCGAGGGCCCGCGTGTAGGACAGCACGCCTGCCAGGATCATTGCCATCAGCAGGAAGCTGAGCGCCGCCGCGCCGGGATAGTCCTTGACGATCAGGAACTGCTTCTGGATGACGTTGCCGATCATCGTGGTCTGCGTGCTGCCCAGATAATCGGCGTTGATGAAGTCGCCCATGGCGGGGATGAACACCAGCAGGCTGCCCGCCAGGACGCCCGGTATCGACAACGGCAGGATGATCTTGCGGAAGGCTCGGAAGCTTGACGAGTACAGGTCCTTCGAGGCTTCCAGCAGTCGCGGGTCGATCTTCTCGAGGCTCACGAACAGCGGCAGGATCATGAATGTCATCGAGTTGTAGATGAGACCGCCGATGACGGCCCAGCTGGTGGACAGCAGCCGTCCGTCGGGGGGCAGCATCCCGACCGCGCTCAGCGTGTGCACGACGATGCCGTCGTCGGCCAGGATCGTCTTCCACGCCAGAGTGCGAACCAGGAACGTCACGAAGAACGGCAGCACGACCAGGCCCAGCAAGAGGTTCTTGTACCGCCCCGACTTGAACGCGATGACGTACGCCAGTGGGTAGGAAATCACCAGCGACACCACCGTGGCGGTGAAGGCGTACAGCAGCGACCGCAGGATCTGGTCCTGATACGTCGACAGTGCATGCGCGTAGTTGCTGAAGTCCCACGCAAAGGTCAACTGCGGCAGGTAGATCGAGCCGCCCATGGTCGACAGCGACGTCCGGAACAACGACCAGAACGGCACCACGAAGAAGATCGCGAGGTACGCCAGCGCAGGAAAGATCATCAGGTATGGCGCGATCTTGCTGCGCTGGCGACTGCTGCTGGCTACTCCTGCCATGGGTCGGCCCGACGCCTAGCCACCGGTGACCGCGGCGTACGCCGCGTCGAACTGCTGCGTCTGCTCGTCGGTGAGAGCCGCCCAGGTCTTCAACTTGTCCTGGAAGGACTGCGGCGGGTTGATGAGCGGGTTGGCCGCGAGCTTCGGATCGATCTTGTTGAGCTCGTCGGTCATGTCCGACAGCACGGGCACGTACTGGACGAACGCGATGAGCTTCGCGTAGTTCGCGCGGTCGTACACGTAGTCGATCCACGCCTCGGCCCCGTGCTGGTTCTGGGTGGTGTAGGGGATGGTCATCGTGTCGATGAACCAGGTCCCACCCGACTCGGGGACCACGAAGTCCAGATCCGGATTGTCGGCCTGCAACTGAACGACGTCACCGGAGTACGCCTGGGCGACGGCGATGTTGCCCGCGGCCAGATCGTCGGCGTAGTCATTGCCGGTGAACCGGCGGATCTGGCCCTTGTCCTTCTGTTCCTTGACGAGGTCGACGGCCTTCTGGACGGCGTCCATGGTCGGCTCCGAGATGGAGCCGCCCTGCGACGTGATGATCATGCCGAGGCCGTCCTGCATGTCGGACAGCAGACTCACCTTGCCCTTGAACTTGGGATCCCACAGGTCGTCGATCTTCGTGATCGGACGGCCCGTCGCGGCCTTGTTGTAGGCCAGTCCCACCATGCCGCTCATGTACGGGGCGGTGAACTTGCGACCCGGGTCCGACTTGTCGTTCAGCAGGTCGGGCCGAAGGTTCTTCCTGTTTGGCACCCGGCTGTCACTGATCTCGTTGAGCCAGCCCAGTTGCTTGAGCCGCAGCGCCATGAATTGGGTGGGCACCACGAGGTCCGCGCCGATGTCCTGCTTGCGTGACAACGGCTCCTTGTTCTTGGCGAACCACTGCTCGTTGTCGTTGAAGTCTTCCTTGTAGTCCACGGTGAGACCGCTGGCCTTCTGGAACGCAGCGACGAATCCGTCGGCCATGTAGAGCGGCCAGTTCGAGATTCGCAGAGTACCGGTGGCCGGCTTGCCGTCATCCGGAGCTGCGGACGTGCTGCTGGAGCTCGTCGTGCTGGACGAACCGCACGCGGCGAGGAATGACGGGCCCAGTGCCAGTGCTGCCGCGGCGGCGGCGCCACCGCCGAGGAATCGTCGTCGCGATGCGATCCGGGACATCAGTCGGGGGTCGATCTCGTTCGCCATGCAGGTGCCTTTCGTGGTTCTGGAGATTGCTCGGGGGAGGAGAGTCGGAGAACGGCTGACTGCTACGGCTCGGGAGGGACGTCGAACATTTCCTCCAGGTCCTCGGTGGTCGGAATGTCGGCCGCCGGCAGAACCAGCGAAGCGTCGGGAGCCCACGCGACGTGGACCTGATCACCGGGCCGCAGGAGCGGCAGGCTCTGTTCGGTGCCCACGTGCGCGACGATGGGAGAGCCGTCGGACGCGTCCATCGACAGCCGAACCACGGGCCCCTGGAAGGTCAGATCCGTCACGGTCGCGGACACCGTCGCGACGTCGCCCTCGGGCGGGTCCATCGACACGCGCACGCGCTCGGGTCGCACCATCAGGGTGGCGTGCCCGCCGGGTTCGATCGCGGTGTCCCCTGGCTTGGCCCGCAGCGTCGTACCCAACACCGACAGCTCGGCGAGGTCGCCGTCCGTCCGGTTCTGCCGACCAGGCCAGAGATTCGCCTGCCCGATGAAGTTGGCGACGAAGACCGTCGCAGGCCGGTCGTAGATCTCCGTCGGGGTGCCGATCTGTTCGACGTTGCCTGCGTTCATGACCGCGATGCGGTCACTCATGGTGAGCGCTTCCTCCTGGTCGTGCGTGACGTAGACGAAGGTGATGCCGACCTCGCGCTGAATGCGCTTGAGTTCGAACTGCATGGCATGGCGCAGCTTGAGGTCGAGCGCGCCGAGAGGCTCGTCGAGCAGGAGGGCACTTGGGTAGTTCACCAGCGCCCTGGCCAGCGCGACGCGTTGCTGCTGGCCGCCGGAGAGTTGCGCTGGTTTGCGCTTCGCGAAGTCGGTCAGACGCACGATCTCGAGAAGGTCGTCGACCCGGCGCTTCACTTCCGCCTTGGCGATCTTCTTGCTTCGCGGACCGTATGCCACGTTGTCCCACACCGTCATGTGCGGGAAGAGGGCGTAGTGCTGGAACACCGTATTGACGTTGCGCTTGTGTGGGGACACCGTCGAGACGTCGACGCCCTCGAGGCGGATCGCTCCCTCAGTCGGCGTCTCGAACCCCGCGATCATCCGGAGCGTGGTCGTCTTCCCGCAGCCCGATGGGCCGAGCATCGAGAAGAATTCACCGGATGCGATGGAGAAGTCGGCGTCCGCGACCGCGACGTAGTCGTCGAATCGCTTCGTCACGTGGTCGATCTCGATCACCGGCGCTCCCGGCGCTCGAGTGCCCGCATCCTCTCCCGTTGCGCTGTCGACGGCGGTGCCGTGTGTGCCGCTCAGGACGACCTCCCTGGTTCTGGCACGAAGGGCGGTTCCCCCTGGAGCGAAGATTGGCCCGGTCCAGCCCCGTGCGCTGTGGATAAACCTTCGCCGATGTGGGCGACCTTCGCAAGCGATTCCGCAACGAATTTACATTTCGACAATGGAATCCCTCGCTGCAGACGTAGCTATATCGCGATTCCGCTTGAGGGCATCCGACGTAAAGGATGTCTCAGGACGACCGTGATCGAATGAACACATGACGCAGGAGGCCGCGCCACACGGTGCGCTCACCGCATCGCCGTTCAGTGGGAAGACACCGAACGGCGTCGGGGACCTGTCAGTCGAGACCCATGGCATCGCTCCCGTTCCCGGCGATCGGCGGTATGGAAGCCCGCGCCGGCTGTTCACCGTCTGGTTCGCCCCGCAGGTCAACATGACCGGTGTCTTCACCGGTGCGTTGGCGATCGTGCTGGGACTGGGTTTCTGGCTC
>JAOPWT010000093.1 GCA_025965555.1 Mycobacterium sp. | reverse complement strand
TGTCCGGGGCGGCATGCGTTGTGTCTCATCTACGTAGACAGAGAGAACATTCATGAGCAAGCAGATTGAGTTCAACGAGACTGCGCGCCGGGCCATGGAAGCCGGCGTCGACAAGCTCGCCGACGCGGTCCGGGTGACGCTGGGCCCGCGCGGCAGGCACGTAGTGCTGGCCAAGGCATTCGGCGGCCCGGTCGTCACCAACGACGGTGTCACCATCGCCCGTGAGATCGACCTCGAGGATCCCTTCGAGAACCTCGGTGCACAGCTGGTCAAGTCGGTGGCCACCAAGACCAACGACGTCGCAGGCGACGGCACCACCACCGCGACCGTGCTGGCCCAGGCGATCATCAAGTCAGGCCTGCGCAACGTGGCCGCGGGCGCCAACCCGATCGAGCTGGGCATCGGCATCGCCAAGGCCGCCGACGCGGTGTCCGAGGCACTGCTGGCCGCCGCCACCCCGATCACCGACCAGAACGGCATCGCACAGGTCGCGACCGTGTCGTCGCGTGACGAGGTGATCGGTGAGCTCGTCGGTGAGGCGATGACCAAGGTCGGCCACGACGGCGTCGTCACCGTCGAGGAGTCCTCGACGCTGAACACCGAGCTCGAGGTGACCGAAGGCGTCGGCTTCGACAAGGGCTTCGTCTCGGCGTACTTCATCACCGACTTCGACGCCCAGGAAGCGGTGCTCGAGGACGCGCTGGTGCTGCTGAATCGCGAGAAGATCAGCTCGCTTCCGGACTTGCTCCCGCTGCTGGAGAAGGTCGCCGAGGCAGGCAAGCCGCTGCTGATCATCGCCGAGGACGTCGAGGGCGAGGCGCTTTCGACGCTCGTGGTCAACGCGATCCGCAAGACGCTCAAGGCCGTCGCCGTCAAGGCGCCGTTCTTCGGTGACCGCCGCAAGGCGTTCCTGGACGACCTCGCCGTCGTCACGGGCGGCCAGGTCGTCAATCCCGACGTCGGCCTGCTGCTGCGTGAGGTCGGCCTCGACGTGCTCGGAACGGCGCGTCGGGTGGTCGTGAGCAAGGACAGCACCGTGATCGTCGACGGTGGCGGAAGCCAGGACGCGATCGAGGCTCGCAAGTCTCAGCTCCGCGCCGAAATCGAGGCATCGGATTCCGACTGGGATCGCGAGAAGCTCGAGGAGCGTCTTGCCAAGCTGTCGGGCGGCGTCGCGGTCATCAAGGTCGGCGCGGCCACCGAGACCGACCTGAAGAAGCGCAAGGAGGCCGTGGAGGACGCGGTGTCGGCGGCCAAGGCGGCCGTCGAGGAAGGCATCGTCACCGGCGGTGGCGCCGCCCTCGTCCAGGCCGGATCGGTGCTGAAGGCGCTGCGCGAGTCGCTGACGGGTGACCAGGCGGTCGGCGTCGACGTCTTCGCGTCGGCTCTGCCGTCGCCGCTCTACTGGATCGCCACCAACGCCGGGTTGGACGGCTCGGTCGTGGTGAACACGGTGAAGGAGTTGCCTGCCGGGCAGGGCTTCAACGCCACCACGCTGACCTACGGCGACCTGCTCGCCGACGGTGTCGTCGACCCCGTCAAGGTGACCCGCTCGGCGGTGCTCAACGCGGCGTCGGTGGCTCGGATGATTCTCACCACCGAAACCGCGGTGGTGGAGAAGCCGGCCGAGGAAGCAGACCACGGCCACGGTCATCATCACGGTCACTCGCACTAGAAACTGTTCAACGAGGACACCCCCGGTCGCGAGGCCGGGGGTGCTTTCGTTTCGGCCACCATCGCGGCGTCAGGCGGTAAGAAAGATCGCATGTCCATGTTTCCTCAGACGTCGGCGGCAGCGGCGGCGCTTTCAGTGGCTGGCCGCTTCTACTCGCCGGCCTTGCTGAACCACTGTGTCCGGTCGTACCTGTGGGGAGCCACGTACGCCACCGCGCACCGCATCGCGTTCGACGACGAGCTCTTCTACGTATCGGCGATGTTCCACGACATGGGTCTCACCGACGCCTTCGACAGTCATCGGGTTGCCTTCGAGGAGGCGGGCGGGGACTTGGCATGGGTGTTCGGGGTGGCGGCCGGCTGGTCGGCCGACCGGGCGGCCAGAGCGATGGAGATCATCGTGCTGCACATGCGCGACGACGTCTCTTCGACCGCTGACCCCGAGTCCCATATGTTGCAGGTCGCTACCAGCTGGGACGTAGCAGGACGGCGACCTGAGGAGTTCTCATCGGAAGCAAGGGCGGACGTACTCGCCCGTTATCCGAGGCAGGATTTCGGGAACGAATTCCTGGCGTGTTTTGAAGATCAGGCCAGACGTAAGCCTGGCAGCGCCGCCGCCGCGTCGGTCGCCAACCATGCTGCCGACCGCATCGCGGCCAACCCGCTCGACCGCGGGTAGGCCGAAGGAATCAGGCCGCGGCGGGGAGTTGGGCCAGCGGCGCGCACATCTCGAAGGTCACCACGCCGCATGGTGGGCAGGACACGTCGTAACGGAATCCACCGCCTTCGGCCACGTCGAGCCGATAAACCAGGTCAGCGTCGCATCGCGGGCAGCTCGTCGCATCTTCAATCGCCGAAGTCATCGCCATGCCTTTCCCGGGGGTAGTGGATCCACCGATCAGCAATACCCAGAAGCTAGCTAGTCAACCTAATAGATTGCTTAGAAAGTTCGGCCCCCCAAATCCGGTGAGCTGATTCTCACCAGTGAGGCGCCCGATGCGCAGGCCTGCCATGAGTAAAATGAGTTTTGCTCCTGACCTCATGGTGGCCGGTGGTGGCGGGGACAGTCAGGGCAGTACGGGAGGGCAGTGTTGTGGAGTTGACCCGTGATCGCGCGGGCCAGCCGTGGCGGGAACGTCGTCGCGAGATCTTGAACCGCATCGTTCGGGAAACCGATCCGCCGACGGGCAGCCTGCCGCGGATAACCGGCAGCAGAGAATTCGACGACGCCTACAGCGCGCGGGTGGGCGAGGTGCTAGATCTGGCCGGAAGCGTCGGCGCCATTCTGATGGCATCCGGGATGCCGGCAACCGCCACGATGGACCAGGTGACGGCCATCGCGGCCGCATACGGTATCGAGCGCTGCGAGGTCGACGTCATCAATACGACGATCCACGTCGCTGCCTACCGCGGGCCCACGTTGCCCGCAGCCAGCACGCTGCACATCGTGCAAACGCGATCGATGGACTTCAGCCGCCTGGCAGCCGTTGACCGTCTGCTCGGCCGGATCCGCGCGGGTCAGGTGTCCCCGTCGAACGCTCGCGACGAGCTCGACTCCATCGTCACGGCGCCGCACCCTTACAAGCGCTGGGTTGCCACCCTTGCCTTGGGGGCGCTGGCGTTCGCCACGGCGGGCACCCTGGGTGCCGGTCTGCTGGCCTGCTTGGTCAGTGCGGTGAGCGCCATGACGATCGACCGGGTCAATCGGCAGCTCAATCGCCACGGACTCCCGTTCTTCTTCCA
>JAOPWT010000158.1 GCA_025965555.1 Mycobacterium sp. | reverse complement strand
CATCGTGCATGCGTTGAACGAATGGCTTCACGAGGTGTGGGGCTTCAACTACCAGAACCGCATCTACACCACCCCGGTGATCACCCTTCCCATCGTCGAGAAGGCCATCGAGGAGCTGGAGTGGGCGGTCAAGCGCGGTGCCCGTGCCATCCTGATCCGCCCCGCCCCGGTGCCGGGTTTCCGCGGCCCGCGATCGTTCGCACTGCCCGAGTTCGACCCGTTCTGGCAAAAGTGCGTCGAGTACGACGTGTTCGTCGGCATGCACTCCAGCGACAGCGGTTACTCGCGGTACACCTCGGAATGGGATGGCGGCGCGCAGGAGATGCTGCCGTTCCAGACCAACGCGATGGGCATCCTCAACGAGTGGCGGCCCATCCAGGATGCGGTGGCCTCCTGGGTGATTCACGGCGCGCTGTTCCGGTTCCCGACGCTCAAGGTGGGCATCGTCGAGGCGGGCTCGAAGTGGATGTTCCCGCTGCTCGACTCCATGACCGAGGTGTACAAGAAGGCGCCGGAAGCCTTCCTGGGCAACCCGATGGAGGAGATCAAGAACCGCATCTACGTCAGCCCGTTCTACGAGGAGGGCATCGACGACCTGATCAACCTGATCGGTGTCGAACAGGTGCTCTACGGATCCGACTGGCCCCATCCGGAAGGGCTGGCGGAGCCGACGCACTACGTCACCGCCCTTGAGCACCTCGCCGTGGAGGACCAGGCAAAGATCATGGGCGGCAACCTATCTCGGCTGATCACGGCTTGACCGAGCCTCAACCTTGGCAGACCATCCCCGAGATGGTCTTGAGCGCAGCGGACCGATTCGGCGACGCCGAGGCGGTCGTCGACGGTCCACTGCGCCTCACCTATGTCCAACTCGTCGAACGCATTCGCAGAGCCGCGGGTGCGTTCGACGAGTTCGGCATCCACAAGGGTGAGCGAGTCGCGGTATGGGCGCCCAACTCAGCGGACTGGATCGTCGCGGCGTTCGGGATCATGACCGCGGGCGCGGTGCTGGTCCCGGTGAACACCCGGTTCAAGGCAGAGGAAGCCGCCGACGTCATCGCGCGCAGTGGTGCCAAGGCGGTCATGGTCCAGAAGGGCTTTCTCGGACAGGACTTCGACACCGCGTTGGACGTGCCGACGATCGACCTTCAATCGGAATTCCTGGCGAGCGGGTCACCGTTCGAGCGTGACCCGGGGGAGTGGCTCGACGGAGCCGACGTCTCCGACGTCATCTATACCTCCGGCACCACGGGCAGGCCCAAGGGCGCCATGATGAATCACCTTCAGACGCTTCGGATGTACGAGGAGTGGGCGACGCTCGCGGATCTGCGCGAGGGCGACCGCTATCTGATGATCAACCCGTACTTTCACACCTTCGGGCTGAAGGCCGGACTGATCTCATCCTTTCTCCGAGGCGCGACGATGCTTCCGCTGGCCGTCTTCGACGTCGATCGGGTCGTGGAACTCGTTGCCGCCGAGAAGATCACGATGCTGCCGGGCCCGCCGACGCTGTATCACTCGCTGCTGACCGTCGAGCACAAGGACAAGCTGTCGACGTTGCGGGCCGGCGTGACGGGGGCCGCGGACATCCCGGTGGAGCTGGTACGACGGATTCACGACGAGCTTCCGTTCGAGACGTTGATGACCGGCTACGGCCTCACCGAGTCGGGCAACGTGACGCTGTCTCGTCCTGGCGACTCGTTCGCCGACGTCGCCACCACCGCAGGCCTCCCGTGCGACGACATCGAGGTACGCGTCGCCGAGGACGGCGAGGTGCTCGTCCGCGGTTACAGCGTGATGCAGGGCTACCTCGGCGACCCGGCGGCCACTGCCGAGGCGATCGACGCCGAGGGCTGGCTGCACACCGGAGACCTCGGCGAGTTCACCGAGTCGGGCCGGCTACGCATCGTGGGCCGCAAGAAGGACATGTTCATCGTCGGCGGCTTCAACGCCTATCCCGCCGAGATCGAGGGCTTCCTGTCGGAGCATCCGGCGATCGCCCAGGCGGCGGTCATCGGTGTGCCCGATGACCGGCTTGGTCAAGTCGGCAAGGCCTTCGTCGTGCTCCGCTCGCCGGCGATCTCCTTGGACGCCGACGAGCTCGTCGAGTGGAGCCGTCAACGAATGGCCGGCTACAAGGTCCCGCGGTATGTACAGTTCCTCGACGAGTTGCCCACGAACGCCACCGGGAAGGTCGTCAAGGATCGGCTACGCTGAGCAGCCGCACAGCGCGAAAACAGCATTTCCGCAGTTAGTGGCTAATCCTAGTCGGTTGAGCCATGCGGTATCGTCGGGGCGATACTCAAAATTGAAAACGCCATTCTCATAATTTTCGATGCTTCACGGATAGGACGGGAGGTCGCATGCCGCCGCGCAAGCGCACCTCGTCGGTGCTCAACGGCGATGCTCATCTCAACGGCGATGCTCATCCGGACGCGGAAGACGTCGCGCAGTCAGCCGCACCCGATGAGGCACTGGCGATAGCCGAGGAGTTGGAGGAGGCCGAGGCCGAGGCCGCGGAAGCGGAGGCCGCTCTCGCCGTCGCCCGCGCCCGCGCCAGGGCGATAAAACTCCGTCGGCAGGCCGATACCGTCCTAGCTTCTGGCAAGGCGGCCGCCAGCGACCCCGCCGTCGTCGAACCGGCTGACACCGAACCGGGTGACGCCGACCCGGGTGACGCCGAGCCGGCCCAAGACTTCGAGATCGACGAACCGCAGGCGGCCGAGGACACGGTGGCCGATGCGCCGGACACCGAGGAGGCACCGCTCGACGACGAATCAGTAGACGAACCCGAAGAAGCAGAGGCGCCGACGCGTCGTGCTCGCCGCGGACTGCAGAGCGTTCTACGCTCCGCTCTGCGGCCGAAGGTGGTCGGGGCGGCACTGGTGGTCGTCCTGACGGTCG
This sequence comes from Mycobacterium sp., assembly GCA_025965555.1. GTDB lineage: Bacteria > Actinomycetota > Actinomycetes > Mycobacteriales > Mycobacteriaceae > Mycobacterium. The sequence goes on along the minus strand of JAOPWT010000158.1, from coordinate 1,010 downwards.
GCCTGCTGGGGGCCAGCGCGTGGATGACCTTCCAACATCGCCAGGTCGTCGCCGAACAACAACGCACCGCCGAGTTCGCCGCCGCGGCCCGCCAGGGCGTCGTGACGCTGATGTCGTTGAACTTCAACAGCGCCGCAGACGACGTGAAGCGCATCCTCGACAACACCACGGGCGACTTCAAGAAGGACTTCCAGGGGCAGGCCGACCAATTCACCAAGGTCGCGCAGGAATCGAAGGTCATCACCGAGGCGACGGTGAACGCGTCGGCCGTGCAGTCGATGACCAAGGACACGGCCACCGTGCTCGTTGCGGTGACCACCCAGGTTTCCAACGTTGCCAGCAAGCAGCAAGAACCGCGTTCCTGGCGACTGAGGGTCGACATGGCCCGCGACGGCGGACAGCTCAAGTTGGCGAAAGTCGAGTTCGTGCCGTGACAGAAGAGAACAGCGATGACGTGACCGAATCCGACGTCGAGGCGCGCGACGCCGACGCCCCCGGGGACACCACCACCGAGGAGCCGTCAGGCGAAGCGGACGCGACACCCCGTCGGCGTCGGTTCGGGGGCATGCTCGTGCCCGTCGCCCTAGCCGTGCTACTCCTGGCCGCGACCGGCCTCGCCTCCTGGCTGTACGTGTACCAGTTCCGGCCGGACCGGGAGACCAACGCCGCCGTGGCGAGCCAGACGATCAAGGCGGCTTCCGACGGCGCGGTCGCGCTGCTGTCCTACGCGCCGGAGACGATGGACAAGGACTTCGCAGCCGCCAAGACCCACCTGACCGGTGACTTCCTGAACTACTACAGCCAGTTCACCCACGACATCGTGACGCCCGCGGTCCAGCAGAAGTCGGTGAAGACGTCGGCGACCATCGTCCAGTCGGCGGTATCGGACCTCAAGCCGGACTCCGCGGTCGTCCTGGTGTTCCTGAACCAGACGACCACCAGCAAGGAGAACCCCGACGGCTCCTTCACGGCGAGCAGCGTCAAGGTGGGTCTGACCAAGGTCAACGACG
>JAOPWT010000122.1 GCA_025965555.1 Mycobacterium sp. | reverse complement strand
GTCTGTCGATGGGCGTTGCTCAGCAGGTGGTGGCAGGTCTCGGCGAGCTGGGCCTGCCGATCGGACCGCAGACCATTGTTCTGATGACCGGCATGATGATGGGCGCCGGTACCGACTACGCGGTCTTCCTCTTCAGTAGATACCAGGAGTGTCTGCGAAGGGGCATGGCCTCAGATGATGCCGTGGTCTATGCGCTTGCCACGATCGGCGAGGTGATCACCGGATCCGCGGCGACCGTGGCGCTGACCTTCATGGGCCTGACGTTTGCCACGCTTGGGGTGTTCCTGACCGTCGGGCCGTCGCTGTCTGTCACCATTCTGATCGCGGTACTGGCCGCGCTGACGTTGCTGCCCGCTCTGATCGTGCTCGCCGGACGGCGTGGGTGGGTCAAACCCCGCAGAGACATCACCGGACGGTTCTGGCGGAAGTCGGCGGTGCGCATCGTGCGCAAGCCCAAGATGTACCTCGCCACTAGTTTGGCGATACTTCTGGCGCTGGCCGGTTGCGCATCGTTGGTGAAGTACAACTACGACGACCGGCGGAACCTGCCGGACGACGCGCCGAGCAACCTCGGCTATGACGCGCTGACGAAGCACTTTCCCGTCAGCACCACGATGCAGCAGTTCATCCAGATCTATGCGCCTGGCGTGGATCTCAGATCGCCGAAGTCATTGGCAGACCTCGAGCAGATGGCCGAGCGCATCGCCCAGGTGCCGGGCATCGACATGGTGCGCGGCATCACCAGGCCGAACGGCGAGATGCTTCAGGAAGCAAAGTCCACGTACCAGGCGGGCGAGGTCGGTTCGAAGCTCGCCGACGCCTCCGGCCTGATTGCGACCAACGACCAGAATCTGTCGCTGCTGAGCGGCGGAGCTCATCAGATGTCCGACGTGCTGAACCAGATTCGCGCGCAGGTCATCGGCTCGATGGCGGACGTGCGGTCGATGGTCGGCGGTCTCACCGACATGAAGGCCGCCCTCGGTGACGAGGTCACCCTCGACGAACTCGACAAGACCGCCAAACTCGCCGCCAACATGAACTCCGTCGGCGACGCGCTTGGCGACAGCCTGCAACAGGTCACCGACGCCTACCGCTCGTCACAGTCGATGCTCACCGTGCTGAACGGAAGCGTCGCCTGCAACATCGACCCGGCATGCGTGGCCTCGCGCGCGGAACTTCAGCGAAGGGTCGACGGGTACAACGAGGGCGACATCGCCTACTTGGAGGCGCTCAGCCGCGGGCTGAAGGAGACCCAGGGCACGCAGCGAGTCGACGACGTGATCAAGAAGGTCGGCACCCAGCTCGACAAGGCCATTGCCGCAGCACGTGAGATGGGTATCGAGAATCCGCAGGATCTGGACCAGAAACTCAACGAAGCCAAAGAGGGTGCCGACAAACTCGCCGACTCCAGCAAGCAACTCGCCGACGGCGTCCAGCTGCTCGTCGACCAGACGCGGAACATGGGCGGCGGCCTCGACCAGGCGTCGAGCTTCCTGCTGGCGATGAAGCGCGACGCGTCCGATCCGGCCATGTCCGGCTTCTACATCCCGCCGCAGGTACTCACGCAGAACGAGTTCAAGAAGGCGGCGCAGCTGTTCGTCTCCGACGATGGACACACCGTGCGATACCTCGTGCAGACCGCCTTGAACCCGTTCGGGGCCGAGGCCATGGATCAGGTCGACCTCATCATCAAGGCTGCCGAAAGCGCCAGGCCTAACACCAGCCTTGCCAATGCACAAATGACCATGGTCGGCTTCTCGGCGTTCAACAACGACATTCGCAACCACTACGACACCGACCTCACCTACATCGTCGTGATGACGTTGATCGTGGTGTTCCTCATTCTGGTGGCACTTCTGCGCGCAGTGGTCGCACCGATTTATCTCGTGTTGTCGGTGGTGCTGTCATTTGTCTCGGCCATGGGTATCGGGGTGGTGTTCTTCCAATTCATTCTGGGTCAGGACATTTACTGGAGTGTGTCGGGAATGGCATTCCTGGTGCTGGTCGCCGTTGGTGCCGATTACAATTTGTTGCTGATATCCCGCATACGCGATGAAGCGAAATACGGCGTCCGGTCTGCCGTCATCAAGACGGTTGGCGCGACCGGTGGCGTCATCACCTCGGCCGGGCTGATCTTTGCTGCGTCGATGCTCGCGCTGACCGTCAGCAGCCTGGCCACCGTCGTCCAGTTGGGCTTCGTCATCGGCGTTGGCCTTCTACTCGACACCTTCCTGGTGCGGACGATCACGGTGCCTGCCGTCGCGGTGCTCATCGGCGACAAGAACTGGTGGCCGTCGAAGACTCCCCGACAGCTCCTGGAAGCCGCCAGACGGCGCACCAGGGACGAGGAGGAGTGGTTCGAGCGTGACGACGACGGTCCGACCGTCCCGATCGCGCAGCAACCCGATGGTGAACTCGAACCCGATGACGACCTCGACGCCGACGACGGCTACGCGGTGGCCGTTCAGACGGCGAGCCGCGTCAACGCCGCATGGCGCGACGATTAGTCGACGCGTACCGAACGATCCCGCACTTCGAACGGTAGCCGCACGGGTTGTGACTGCCTGATCGCCCGGATCTGCTTACGGCCGTACACGCGCCGCAGGGCGCGTTCCTTGTCGCGGCTGGCTCTGAAGAAGTATCGGCGCCTGCCTACGGTCTCGCTGGCGCTCACCATGTTCATGTGGTGGACGAAG